>NZ_JBIWAM010000014.1:0-182787 GCF_044760065.1 Pseudomonas sp. NPDC098740
TCGTTCCGGCATTCATCTGGGGGCATCGCCTCCGGTCGGCTTCGCTTCGACCTCCTCTCGATGTGTTCGACTGCGTCGAACGGCGCTGCGCGCCTACCCCCCAGATGAACACCTCCACTCAGCCTCCCGAAGGGGCGGGTGGATCAAGATCAAGAGCAGCAGGCGAGCTAACGCTCGGCCTGTTGAGTGGTGAGGAGCGAAAGGCGTACGCCGATCCCCTGTGGGAGCGAGCTTGCTCGCGATGGCGGCCGCACAGGCAACGGATGCGTCCGTTTAAACTGCGGTAAAAAAACCAGACCTTTCCCACGAGGTTTTCAGGTTGCCCGTAGGAAGCGGGTTCAATAACCTTTTGGGTGTCGCTGAAAATCAGCGATCGGGAGTGAGATCCCCGACTAAGCAATTGGAAACCAGCGCTAGGCCCTCCATAATTACCGCCAGCTCCAGGCTGTCAGCAATTGTTTTATGGCGGCTGTGTGCGGGCGGACTTCGGTCCGGCCGGGTTCCTTTTGCCGGTGATCTCACCCTGCACATAGCTGCCACCTCTTCTTCGAGTGAGATCGGGAATCGATGGCTCTAAACTCAAAAGGAAATGTAAGTGGATAAGTTAATCCCCGATCCCCCCTTCAACACCACCAAACCCTACAGTCCCAACACTATGTTCATGATCGCCCCCGACATGGATACCGAATCCCTTCTGGCCCACGCCTGTGAGTCATTGGCTTCAGCCAACGTCTTGGCCAGTGATTTCGCCACCTACCTGACCGGCTCCCAGCGCAGTACGGCGTTGGCCATTGCGCAGATCGTCATGTTGGCGGACCTTGCTGTGAATAGGGCTTTGGATATCGTCGACCCACAGGACTAGGCATTCCGTCAGGTTGACCGTGTCATCGTTCTTCGCGAGCAAGCCCGCCACCTTTGAAATGTATTCCCCCTGTGGGAGCGAGCCTGCTCGCGAAGGCGGCCTGACAGGCAACACATTTCCAGCGCCCATAAAAAAACCCGACCTAAGCCGGGTTTTTTTGACTGGTGTCGATCTTAAGCGGTGAAGGTTTTGCCTTCGAACTGCTCAGCCACGAATTTCCAGTTGACCAGGTTCCAGAACGCTTCGACGTATTTTGGACGAAGGTTGCGGTAGTCGATGTAGTAAGCGTGTTCCCAGACGTCGCAGGTCAGCAGCGGGGTGTCGCCGTTGGTCAGCGGGTTGCCGGCGCCGATGGTGCTGGCCAGGGCCAGGGAACCGTCAGCCTTTTTCACCAGCCAGCCCCAACCGGAACCGAAGGTGCCGATGGAAGTCTTGCTGAATTCTTCCTTGAACTTGTCGAACGAACCGAAGGCTGCGTTGATCGCGTCGCCAAGTGCGCCGGTTGGTTGACCGCCGGCGTTTGGCGCCAGGCAGTTCCAGTAGAAAGTGTGGTTCCAGACCTGAGCGGCGTTGTTGAAGATACCGCCCGAGGAAGATTTGACGATTTCTTCCAGAGTCTTGCCTTCGAACTCGGTGCCTGGCACCAGGTTGTTCAGGTTCACGACATAGGTGTTGTGGTGCTTGTCGTGGTGGTATTCCAGAGTTTCCTTGGAAATGTGCGGCTGCAGGGCATCGTGTGCGTAAGGCAGCGGCGGCAATTCGAAAGCCATGATGATTCTCCTAATCAGGTCAGTTGCGGTGAGCGCAAGGCCGATCACGGGCGGCCAGACAAGCGCCGGGGAGTTTGTACTCTTTGCGGCGCATCGGATCGGATCATAGCACCGGGGGTGCGGCATAACCACGCAACAACTGTGTGGGATAGAGGTTCCAGAGCCTTTTGGAATAAATCAGGCGCTGGTGATTAGTTGGGCCGCCACTGTGAACATCATCACGGCCACGAGCAGGTCGAGAATTCTCCAGGTGCTCGGTCGTGCCAGCCAGGGCGCCAACCACGCCGCGCCGAGCGCCAGGGTGAAAAACCACAGCAACGACGCACTGGCCGCGCCCACGACATAAGCGCCGGGCTCGGTTTGTTGGGCACCGAGGGAGCCAATCAGCAACACGGTATCCAGATAAACGTGCGGGTTAAGCAGCGTTACGGCCAAAGCACTGAGCATCACCGCGCGCAGCGAGCGCACCGTTTGGTTTTCGCCCTGTTGCAGGCTCTGTTTCGAGCAGGCCCGACGCAATGCCAGGCTGCCATACCAAATCAGAAACGCCGCGCCACCCCAACGGGCGACTGCCAGCAACGTCGGGTTCTGCGCCAGCACCGTCGCCAGGCCGAATACTCCGGCGGCCACCAGCAAGGCATCGCAGGTCACACAGAGTGCCGCCACGGGCAGGTGATGTTCACGCCGAAGGCTCTGAGCCAACACAAACGCATTTTGAGTACCGATCGCCATGATCAGCCCCGCGGCCACCAACAGGCCGTTCACATAGCTTTGCCACATAAGATGTTTACTCCGCGTTGGCCGCCAGATCCCGCAGCACGTGCAGGGCGCGTTCGGCATCGGCCTGGCCGACGAATAAATGGTCGTGGTAATAGCCGGCGATCACGTTGCAGCTGATGCCCGCCTGGCCTAATGCCGTGGCGAACGCGGCGGTCAGGCCGACGGCCTCGAGGGCCGAGTGCACGTTCAAGGTGATCCAGGCCGCGACGTAATCGAAACTGAAACCGGCCTTCTCGGCGTGGGAACGTTCCAGAATCACCGTCAGACCTTCCTGCTCGCGAAAACTGCCGACAATTTCAAGACCTGCCGGCAACTTGCCGTCTCGCAGGGTGCAGAACACGTATTCGCCGACGTTGAGTTGCGGGCTCATGCTGCGCAGCAAGGTTGCCAATGAAGTTTCGCCAGCCATGTCGATGATCCTTGTTGAAGAGTTCTTGCTGGCCATTCTCCGGTGTCAGCCTGTATAAGAAAAACCAATCATGCTGATCGCTCATTAGGAAAACTGATGTTCGACTATAAATTGCTTTCTGCCTTGGCCGCGGTGGTCGAGCAGGCCGGGTTCGAACGTGCGGCTCAGGTGCTCGGTTTGTCGCAATCGGCGATCTCCCAGCGCATCAAATTGCTCGAGGCGCGCGTCGGCCAACCGGTGCTGGTGCGGGTGACACCGCCGGCCCCGACCGAAATTGGCCGACGGCTGCTCAACCATGTGCAGCAGGTGCGTTTACTTGAACGGGACTTGCAAACTCTGGTGCCGGCACTCGACGAAGAAGGCCTGCCGGAACGCCTGCGCATCGCCTTGAATGCCGACAGTCTCGCCACGTGGTGGGCCGTGGCGGTCGGGGATTTTTGTGCGCAGCAGCATCTGCTGCTCGATCTGGTGGTCGAAGACCAGACCGTCGGCCTCAAACGCATGCGTGCCGGTGAAGTCGCAGCGTGCGTCTGCGCCAGCGAGCGACCGGTGGCCGGCGCGCGCAGCGTTTTGCTGGGGGCCATGCGCTACCGTGCGTTGGCCAGCCCGGCCTTTATCGCCCGGCATTTTCCTGAAGGTGTGCGCGCCGATCTGTTGTCGAAAACCCCCGCGTTGGTGTTTGGCCCGGACGACTTCCTACAGCATCGCTACCTCGCGTCCCTCGGCGTCGATGGCGGATTCGAACACCATCTATGCCCCTCGTCCGAAGGCTTCATCCGCCTCACGGAAGCGGGACTCGGTTGGGGCCTGGTGCCTGAACTGCAGGTGCGCGAGCAACTGGAGCGAGGTGTATTGGTAGAGCTTTTGCCCGATAAGCCGATCGATGTGCCGCTGTACTGGCATCATTGGCGCAATGGCGGTCAGTTACTGGGGTTACTCACCGATCAGTTGGTGCGTTCGTCGAAGCAATGGCTGGTGCCGTTGGACTGACGGGCAGCGTCAAGACCTGACGCCTTACGCAATATGCAAAACGCAAAACGAAATATTCGGAGTAATTCATGAAGATTCTGGTTACCGGCGCAAGCGGCTTCATTGGCGGGCGCTTTGCGCGTTTTGCCCTGGAGCAGGGCCTGGACGTGCGGGTCAACGGTCGCCGGGCCGAAAGTGTGGAGCATCTGGTGCGCCGTGGCGCCGAGTTCATCCAGGGGGACTTGAGCGACCCGGAACTGGCACGCGATCTGTGCTCAGACGTCGAAGCCGTGGTGCATTGCGCCGGTGCGGTCGGTTTGTGGGGGCGTTATCAGGACTTCCATCAAGGCAACGTGCAGGTTACCGAAAACGTGGTCGAGGCCTGCCTGAAACAGCGGGTTCGGCGACTGGTGCACTTGTCGTCGCCGTCGATCTACTTTGATGGCCGCGATCACTTGGGGCTGACCGAAGAACAGGTGCCCAAGCGCTTCAAACATCCCTACGCCGCGACCAAATACCTGGCCGAGCAAAAGGTTTTCGGCGCTCAGGAGTTCGGCCTCGAAACCCTGGCCCTGCGCCCGCGTTTCGTGACGGGGGCTGGTGACATGAGCATCTTCCCGAGGTTGCTGAAAATGCAGCGCAAAGGACGGCTCGCGATCATCGGCAACGGCCTGAACAAGGTTGATTTCACCAGCGTGCAAAACCTCAATGAAGCGTTGCTCAGCAGTTTGCTGGCCAGTGGTTCGGCCTTGGGCAAGGCCTACAACATCAGCAACGGCACGCCGGTGCCGTTGTGGGACGTGGTCAATTACGTGATGCGCAAGATGGATGTCCCACAGGTCACGCGCTACCGTTCCTACGGCTTGGCCTACACCGTGGCGGCGCTCAACGAGGGGGTGTGCACGTTGTGGCCGGGTCGTCCCGAACCGACCCTGTCGCGCCTGGGCATGCAGGTGATGAACAAAAATTTCACCCTGGACATCAGCCGCGCCCGGCATTATCTGGACTACGATCCCAAAGTCAGTCTCTGGACCGCCCTCGATGAATTCTGCGGCTGGTGGAAGGCCCAGGACATCCGCTGACGCGCGGGTTAGCGCCGCCACACTGAACCGAGTTCGGGGTTGAGGGTCAATCGATGCGGCAGTGGGGGTTATACTGCGCCGCATCAAGCCATCACCGCGTTCCACAAAGGTTGACTCAATGTCCATGCGTAACGATGCCAACGACGACTTCGACGATGTACCGAGCCTGCGTGCCGACAGCCTCGACGACGATGTTTTTCCGACCACGGCTCGCAACTCCGTGCATTCGCGGACCGCGCCAGTCGTCAAAGTCAAAAGCCCGAGCACCGGCCCGCTGTGGGCGCTGGTTGGCGCCTTGTTCTTTGCGTTTGCAGGCCTTGCCTGGTGGAGCTTCCAGCAGCTCTCGCTGATGGAACAGCAATTGGTGGCGACCCAGGAAAGTTTCGCGCGTATCAGTGAGGATGCGGCGGGGCGCTTGCAGGACATTTCCGGCAAGGTTGTCGCCAGTCAGACCAACGTCAGCAGCGACAGCGAAGCCTTGAAGCTGCAAATCAAACAGCTGGAAAGCAAACTCCAGGATCAAAGCAAACAACAGCAAGGCGTTGTCGGCCAGACCAGCGATCTGGACAAGCGCCTGGCACTGATGAGCGCACAAGCCACTGATCTGGATAAGCGCTTGGCGCAGATGACCGAGCAAGGCACCGAACAACAGACCGCCACCATTCAATTGCAGGCTCAGGTCAAAGTCTTGAACAGCGATGTAGCCGTGCTGAAAAGCACCCCGGCGGACACAGACAAATTCGACGCGCAACTTAAAAGCCTTGGCTCCGACATCGTTGCACTGAAGAAACAAGGCAACCCGAGCGCCTCCATCGAGCGTCTGGAGCAGGAAGTCATCATCCTGAAAAGCCAACAGGACAATCGCCCGGCCGCGACGCCAGGCGGGACCAATACCGCCGAATTCGACGCCTTCCGTAGCCAGGTCACCCGCAACATCAACACCCTTCAGGCGCAGATCCAGAATCTGCAGCAGCAGCTGCGCGCAAAGCCGTGAGTCTTCAACCGGCCTGTGTAGCAGCTGTCGAGCTCCAGCGAGGCTGCGTTCGGCTGCGCAGCAGTCGTCAATTCGATTAACTCGGTTTACCTGAAGCACCGCGTTGGTTGATTTACGACTGCTTCGCAGCCGAACGCAGCCTCGCTGGGGCTCGACAGCTGCTACAGAGCCGAACGCAGGCTTCGCCAGCTGCTACAGAGGATCGTCTTCTGTGCTTTCCTGAATATTCGTACATATCCCCAAGCCGTCTACGCTCTTGAAACACCGACAAGAACGAGGGATGCGTAATGGGGTTTTTGCATAGGTTGGCCTTGCTGGGCGTGATGCTTTTGCTGTGTCTTGGCCAGGTTCAAGCTGCCGGCACGGAAAAGGATGACAGCCAGGCTGCCAAAGCCTTGCTGGAAAAAGCCCTGGCGTACTACCACGACAATGGCGACAAGGCCTTCGCTGCTTTCAGCCGTCAGGGGGAGTTTGTCGACAAGGATCGTTACGTGTTCGTGGTCGACACCAAAGGCGTGATGCTTGCCAGCGGCGGACCGTCTTCGGCGTTGATTGGCCGTGATGTGTCCGATGTGCTTGGGCCGGATTTGCAGAAAGCCTTCAAAGACGCCTTGAACGTGCCGGAGGGCAATGGCATTCAGCAGGCCGAATACCGCTGGCAGAACTGGTCCGACGGCAAGGTCGAACGCAAGCATGTGTTCTACCAGCGCATCGGTCAGCGGATCCTGGCGGTCGGTTACTACTTGCCACGGGCCTCAGCGGAACAGGCGATGGCGTTGCTGAACAAAGCAGCGGCCGATCTGGCCAAGGACGAGAAGGGCACGCTCACGGCCATCAACTCCCTCAAGGGCGGTTACTTGCAGGATGACCTGTATGTCTTCGTCGTCGACTTGAACAACCAGCGTTATGTCGCCCATGGCACCAACCTGCGGTTGATCAATACCGATTTCAGCAAGATCAACGATCCGGAAGGCAAGCCGGTTGGGGAGCCGATCCTGGCGCTGATGGCCAAGCAGGACTACGGCGAATACCAATACCGTTGGAAAAACCCGGTGACCGGCAAGGTCGAGGACAAGCATGCCTACCTGAAAAAGGTCGGGCATTTTCTGGTGGCTGTCGGGTATTACAGCCCTTGAAGATCAAAAGATCGCAGCCTGCGGCAGCTCCTACAAGGGTGTACGCATGCCACTGTAGGAGCTGCCGCAGGCTGCGATCTTTTGCTTTTAGCGGACCTTGTCCTCACGCCCCCGCAACACCATGTTCGGCATCACAACCGCCGCCGCCAGCCCCAGCAGCGACACCGCCGCGCTGACCATCAGCAAATGTTGAAAGGTCAGCAACAGTTCGGCGCGCAAGGCGTTCTGCGCATCCCCCGGCGTGGCGTTCAAACCATCGAGCAAGACGTTCCCCGAACTGCCCTCGGCAATCATCGAAGAGCCGGCCAGGTGGGCAAAACTTGAGTCCTGTAACAACGCCAGCAGCAGGGCTGACATCAAGGCCACACCCACCGCGCCGCCCAGTGAGCGGAACAGGTTGGTGGTGCTGGTGGCGACACCGATGTCCCGTTGTGCCACCGAGTTCTGCGTCCCGACCAAGGACGTCGGGAACTGCATGCCGCTAGCGATCCCGCTGAGCAACATGAACAGACTACTTAGCACAAATGCCTGGGGAGGACTGAACGCCATACCGAGAATCGAGATCGGCATGAGCACGGCGCCCGTCAGAATCATGGGTTTGTAGCGCCCGGTCACCGAGGTTCTGCGGCCGGCGAAATACGCCCCGATCGGCAAACCTATCGCCAGCGGCAACAGGTGCAACGCGGCGCTGTCGGCCCCGGCGCCGGTAACGCTCTGGAAGCGCAGCGGCATCAACACAATCAGCGAGATCGCCTGGAAACTGGTGAAGAAGATCGTGCACCAGCACAGGATCGCATTGCGATTGGCGAACAAATGCATGGGTAGCAGCGGCTCCCGCGCCCGGCGTTCATGCCAGACGAACAGCGCCAGTACCAACACCGCACAGCCGAGCAGGCCCAGCACTTCGGCGCTGCGCCACGAATGGCCCTGGCCGACTTGGGTGATGCCCAGCAACAAGGCGGTCAAACCGATGATCATCAGCAACGTGCCGAGGTAATCGATGATGGGTTTGCGTTGTGGCACTGGCAAACCCACCAACGTTCGATTGGCCACCAGCCAGGCACCGAGGCCCAACGGAAGATTGATCAAGAACACCCAACGCCACGACAGGTACTCGGTCATGTAACCGCCGAGTACCGGGCCGGCCACGCTGGCCACGGCATACATGCTGCTGAAGTAGCCTTGATAGCGGCCACGTTCCCGGGGCGGCACGATATCGCCGATGATCGCCTGGCTGACCGAAATCATCCCGCCGGCGCCGATGCCTTGAAGAATCCGCGCCAGCACCAGCTGCTCCATGCTCTGGGCCATGCCGCAGAAAAACGAAGCGACCGTGAACAACCCCATGCCAAACAGCATTAACTTGCGGCGACCGTAGAGATCGCCCAGCTTGCCGTAGATCGGCACAGCCACCGTCATCGCCACCATGTAGCCGGAAATCACCCAGGCCAGCAGGCTGACGTCCTTGAATTGTGCGGAAATAGCCGGCATCGACACGGCGACGATGGTCTGGTCCAGCGCGCCAAGAAAAATCGCCAGCATCAGGGCGATCAACACGCTGCGAATGGCCGGTTTTGGCGTTTCAGGCTGGTTGAGATTGGTCACGGGTTAGAACCTGCGGACAGTGATTGACCCGCAAGGAGCAAGGCGAGCGGGGATGCTCGCCAGTGTAAGTCGATAGCAGGCTATTCGATAGCCTCGTATGGAAGGCCGACGTAATTTTCTGCAATGGTTTTTCGACCGGCCTCGGAGTCGACGAAGTACCCCAGTTCCGACTCGGCAATCCGCTGGCTGAAGGCGTCGTTATCGTCAAAGCGGTGCAGCATCGAGGTCATCCACCAGGAAAACCGTTCGGCTTTCCACACCCGGCGCAAACAGACCTCGGAGTATTTCTCCAGCAAATCCACACGGCCTTCTCGGTAAACCTTCAACAGAATAGTGAACAGCGTACTGACGTCGCTGGCCGCCAGGTTCAGGCCCTTGGCGCCGGTGGGCGGGACGATGTGCGCGGCGTCGCCGACCAAAAACATCCGTCCATACTGCATCGGTTCGACGACAAAACTGCGTAACGGCGCGATGCTTTTTTCGATGGAAGGCCCAGTGACCAACGATGCTGCCAACTCGCAAGGCAGACGGGATTTGAGTTCATCCCAGAAGCGCTGATCAGACCAGTTCTCGACGTGCTCGTCGGCCGGCACCTGGAGGTAATAGCGAGTGCGGGTGGCCGAACGCATGCTGCACAGGGCAAAACCGCGCTCATGCCGGGCGTAAACCAGCTCTTCGTGCACTGGCGGGGTATCGGCAAGAATCCCCAGCCAGCCAAACGGATAGACCCGCTCGAACACTTTCAGGCACTCGGCAGGAATCGACTGCCGGGCCACGCCATGGAAGCCGTCGCACCCGGCGATGTAGTCGCAATCGAGTCGATACAGCTCGCCGTCCTTCTCAAAAGTCACGAACGTCTCTTCGGTTTTCATCCCGTGAGGAACGACGTTGCTTGCCTCGTAAATCGTCTGCGCACCGGCCTCCCGACGAGCGGCCATCAGGTCGCGGGTGACCTCGGTCTGACCGTAGATCATCACCGTTTTGCCACCGGTCAGGGCTTGCAGATCGATGTGTACGCGGCGTGCGTCGAGGGCCAGTTCGAAGCCTCCATGGACCAGCCCTTCGGCGTCCATGCGCTGACCCACCCCGGCCTGGCGCAACAGCTCTACCATGCCTTGTTCGAGGACGCCGGCACGGATTCGTCCGAGCACATAGTCCGGGGTCTGGCGTTCGAGAATGAGGGTGTCGATGCCGGCGTTGTGCAGCAATTGGCCGAGCAATAAACCGGACGGCCCGGCGCCGATGATGGCGATTTGGGTTTTCAGCGTTTTCATTGTTTTTATGGCTCGCAAGCTTCACGCGACCAAGGCCGGTGAATAATTTTTATGGATCGAGTGCTTGCATTTTTCTCTCGCGAGTCTGTCAATTGAAGGGGAAAACTGAGCCGATACCTGTACATTCTGCCAATCGGTGCGATTATCGCCCGCCTACCCCCGAGGCCTGGATTGAAGTGATGAACAAGCCTGACCTACCTTCGATTCCAGTGTTCAAGCTCTACGGTGAAAGCCTGGATTGGCCGACCCCGGACTTGCTGCACTGTGAAACCATTTCCAAACGCAGCCGCGAACATCAATGGGAAATCAAACCCCACCGCCACGCCGATTTGTGCCAGTTGCTCTTCGTATTCAAAGGTCAGGCAGAGCTTGAAATCGAAGGCAAACGTACGCAACTGGCCGAGCCGGCGATCCTGGTTTTGCCGCCGTTATCGGTGCATGGCTATCGATTTTCCGAGGACGTCGAAGGGTTTGTCGTGACCCTTGCCGCGCCGCTGGTCGCCCATCTTCAGGCGCAACTGGGCAACTCGGTGAGCGCTTTGGCACAGGCTGAAAGTTATCCGGCAGGCAAGGACGGTGAATACCTCAACAGCCTGTTTTCAGCGCTGCAAGACGAATACACCGGCCACCAGCCGGCTCGCGAAATGCTCATGCATTCGCTGGTCAGCGTGATCATGGTGTGGGTCAGCCGCCAAGTGATTTCCCGCCGCAACGCCAGCCAGCGTCCGCAGCGTGCCCGGGAATACCTCAACGGTTTTATCCAACTGGTGGAAGAGACCTATCGCCAGCACGTCAAAGTCGAGGACCTGGCCCATCGGCTGGGGATTTCCGTGTCCCACCTCAACGGCACCTGCCGTGAGCTGGCGGGACAACCGGCGTTGCAGATCATGCACGAGCGTCAGTTACTGGAAGCCAAGCGCTTGCTGACCTACACCAGCATGACCATTTATGAGATGTCCGACGTGTTGGGGTTCTCTGATCCGACCAACTTCACGCGCCTGTTCCGGCGTCGAGTGGGGATCTCGCCCAAGGCATTTCGCGACCGCTTGAAGGCCGATCAGGACAACGAGGCCTGATCCCCTTCGTTACTTGAGGGCGTTGAGGGTCGCGTTGTGGGGAATGCAGCGTTCGAAGTTGCAGCTCGCGTATTCACGGGGCATTTGTCGCAACTGCTCGACGCGCCAGGCTGCGGTGCCATACAGCGCGAGCGTGGCCGCGCAGGTGATGAAAATCGCGAGGTATCTTCTTGTTTTGATGTTCATGGCGTTGACCTCTGAACGAATACCCTTCGGTACTCCTTTCAGCATAGGTCAGCGCCAGTGTGTTGCCAGCAAGCCGTGTTTTGTATGTAACCCGATATTCAGAACACTGATGCCCCCCTCGGGGGAGCGAGCTTGCTCGCGATAGCGGTTGATCATTCAACAAGGGTGTCGACTGACCCAACGCTATCGCGAGCAAGCTCGCTCCCACATTTTTTGATCCGGTTACAGGCCGATATCCCACTCCGGCTCTTCCGGAAATCTCAGCACCAGAAAATCCAGCATGCTGCGCAACGCCGCCGGCATGTGTTTGCGTGAGGCATACACCGCGTAAACGTTCATCTGTCGGGGTTCGGCATGGGGCAGCAGGCGGATCAGTTCGCCGCTGTGGATATGCACGCCAGCCTGATAACTGGGGAGCATCGCCAGCCCGGCACCGGCCATCGCCGCGCGCAACAACGTGCTGGCTTCGTTGGCGCTGATGTTGCCCTGCACCGGCACTGACACCTGCTCACCGTCCTCCTCGAAATGCCAGAGGCTTTTGCCGAAGTAGGAGTGGGTCAGGCAATTGTGCTGGCTCAGATCCTCGACCCGCAGCGGCGTCGGGTGTTCGAGCAGATAAGCGGGGGAGGCGCAGATCACCGAACGGCAGACCGTCAGCCGCCGCGCGATCAGGTTCGGGTCCAGGTCGTTGCTGGTGCGGATCGCCAGATCGATGCGCTCATCCACCAGGTTCACCGTGCGGTCGAGCATCTGCATGTCGATGCTGACGCCGGGATAACGTTTGACGTAAGCGGCCATGGCATCCGCCAGTTGTGCCTGACCGAACGAAGTGCTGACGCTGATGCGCAACACGCCGCGCGGTGCCTCGTCCGGTTCGCTGACGGCGGCTTGCATGTCCGTGGACAGGTCGAGCATTTGCCGACAACGGGGCAGGATTTCACTGCCGGCGGCGGTCAGGCTCAGCTTGCGCGTGGTGCGGTGCATCAGGCGTGCGCCGACCCAGTCCTCCAGCTCCGCCAGATAGCGCGAAACCACTGGCCGTGACAGGTCCAAGTGATCGGCGGCGGCCGACTGGCTGCCGAGGTCAACCACTGTGACGAACACCCGCATTGCTTGTAGACGATCCATCATTTGCCCGCTTTCAGAAACAAACTATGTCCCAGCATCGCATTTTTTGTACTGAGTCATGCAACTAAGCTCTGTCCCATCGCCAGCACGGCATTCGGACAACGGAGCAACAGATGATCGGCTTCCCCTCGCTTAAACGTATTTTGCTGGCCACCGCCACCCTCGGTTTCGCCGCCCACGCAGCGGCTGCCTCGACCCTGACCCTGGACGTCTACAACCCGGGCGACAAGGCGATTTTCCCGGTGACCTCGGTGTTGGTCAGCGGTGAGAAAGACGCGATTTTGGTGGATGCACAATTTGGCAAATCCCAGGCCGAGCAAGTGGTCGAGAAGATCCGCGCCAGCGGCAAGCAACTGACCACCATTTACATCAGCCACGGTGACCCGGATTACTACTTCGGCCTCGACACCCTGACTGCCGCATTCCCCAACGCCAAAGTGCTCGCCTCGCAGCCGACCGTGGACCACATCCAGAAAACCGTCGACGGCAAACTGGCGTACTGGGGGCCGAAAATGGGCGCCGACGTACCGGCCAAAACCATCGTGCCGGATGTACTCAAGGGCGACAGCCTGATGCTCGAAGGACAGAAGTTGCAGGTGGTGGGGCTGGACGGCAAGCAGCCGGATCGCAGCTTCGTCTGGATTCCGTCGATCAAGGCCGTGGTCGGTGGCGTCGTCGTCGCGGAAAACATCCACGTGTGGATGGCCGACACCCAGACGCCGCAGTCCCACGCCGATTGGCTGACCACGCTGCACGCCATCGAAACCCTGAAACCGAAAACCATCGTGCCGGGTCATTACCTCGGTGAGAGCGCCCGTTCGCTCGCCGCCGTGCAGTTCACCGCCGATTACATCAAGGCGTTCGACGAAGAAACCGCCAAGGCAAAGGACGCTGCCGCGCTGATCGCCGCGATGAAAAAACGCTACCCGAAGCTGGGTGAAGAAAGCTCGCTTCAACTGAGCGCCAAAGTCGCCAAGGGCGAGATGAAGTGGTAACCCGATTAACCCACTCACACTGATCCACGCTGGAGAACATCATGAGCAAGATCGCAATCATTGGTGCCACCGGTCGTGCCGGCAGCCAACTGCTGGAAGAAGCCCTGCGTCGTGGTCACAGCGTTACCGCCATCGCCCGAGACACCTCGAAGATCGGTCAGCGTGCCGGTGTGGTCGCCAAGAATGTCGATGCCCTCGATGCCGAAGCGTTGCAAGCGGCAGTTGCGGGCCATGACGTGGTGATCAGCGCTGCGCACTTCGCGACGCTTCCTGCCAGGGCTGTGATCGGTCCGGTGCAGAAGGCCGGCGTGAATCGTCTGCTGGTGGTGGGCGGTGCCGGTTCGCTGTTGCTGCCGGACGGAACCCGCGTCATCGATAGCGAGGGTTTTCCGCAGGCGTACAAGGCTGAGGCCAGTGCAGGTGCGCTGTTTCTGGAAAACCTGCGGCAGGAAAAAGAGCTGGACTGGACCTTTGTGTCGCCGTCGGCAGAGTTTGTCGAAGGTGAGCGCACCGGTACGTTTCGGATCGGCAAGGATGATTTGCTGGTGAGTAGCGAAGGGCGGAGCTGGATCACTTTTGCCGATTATGCGATTGCGATGATCGATGAAGTGGAAGCGCCGAAGCATTCTCGGCAGCGGTTTGCAGTCGGCTACTGATCCTCGTAACACCACAAACCTGTAGCAGCTGGCGCAGCCTGCGTTCGGCTGCGAAGCAGTCGTAAACCCGGTATCCACAGTTTTTCTGACACACCGCGGTGGATGGTTTCACGACTGCTTCGCAGCCGAACGCAGGCTGCGCCAGCTGCTACAGGATTTCGGTTTACCGTGACTGAGCCTGCTCCACCAACCACCCCATCAACTCCATCAACTTCGGCGAAGGCCCGGGTTTCTCCGGGAAAACCAGGTAATACGCCAACCCCGTCTTCACCTTCAATTCAAACGGCATGACCAGCCGCCCGGCACTCAGGTCATCGCCAATCAACGACCAATCCCCGATCGCCACGCCTGTCCCTTGGGACGCCATCGACATCGCCAGGTCCAGCGTTTCGAAATGCTGACCCTTGCCGACATTGCTCAAGCGAACATCCGCGGTGGCCAGCCAAGCCTTCCAGTCTCGTTCATCCCGAGTCGGGTGCAGCAGCATGTGCTGCTCCAGATCCTCCGGCGTCAGCAGCGGCACCGGACCTTCGAGCAACGGCTTGGAACAGACCGGCGTCAGTTGTTCATCGAACAAATGTTGAGACACCAATGAGCTGTCCGGCGGTGCGCCGTACATCACCGCTGCATCGAACTGCTCGCGATGAAAATCCACACCGTGCTTGGCCGTGGTGGTCAATTCCACCGGCACATCCGGACGCTCCCGTTGCCACTGCAACAGCCGCGGCAACAGCCAGCGCATGACACACGTCGGGGCCTTGAGTTGCAGGGTTTCGCGCTTCTCGCCGATCTGCTCCACGGCCTCGTCGATCAAGCCGAAAATCTGCTGGACCCGTGGCAGCCATTCCCGTCCTTCGGCCGTCAGGTCAAGGCCCCGGGCCTGGCGTATGAACAGTTCATAACCCAGATGTTCTTCCAGTCCGGCGATCTGCCGACTCACCGCACCTTGGGTGATGTACAGCTGTTCAGCAGCGCGGGTGAAGTTGCAGCACTGCGCGGTAATCATAAAAGTGTGCAGCGCCGGCAGGGGAGGCAATCGTTTCATTGGGATCCAAGGTATGACGTGAGGACATGGCTAGTATGACTTTTTATCCATTGTTGCGGCTACGTGTCGCCCGTTCCAATGAGGCCATCCCTGGACCTGCCCACTCATCATAAACACTGCGCAGGTCCGGCGTCTCAAACGAACAAAAAGGGCAAAGACATGGCGACGTGCGGCGAAGTATTGGTCAAGTTACTCGAAGATTACGGGGTTGAGCAGGTGTTCGGCATTCCCGGGGTTCACACCGTGGAGCTGTATCGCGGGCTGGCCCGTTCGAGCATCAACCACGTCACTCCGCGTCACGAACAGGGCGCCGGTTTCATGGCTGACGGTTACGCTCGCACCAGCGGCAAACCGGGTGTGTGCTTCATCATCACCGGCCCTGGCATGACCAATATCACCACCGCCATGGGCCAGGCCTACGCCGACTCGATCCCGATGCTGGTGATCTCCAGCGTGCAATCGCGCAGCCAGTTGGGCGGCGGTCGCGGCAAGCTGCACGAGCTGCCAAACCAGAGCGCATTGGTCGGTGGCGTGGCGGCGTTCTCCCACACCTTGATGTCGGCGGCTGAATTGCCGGGCGTCCTGGCGCGTGCCTTTGCACTGTTCCAGGCCGGCCGTCCGCGCCCTGTGCATATCGAAATTCCGTTGGACGTGCTGGTAGAAGAGGCCGATGACCTGCTCGCCAGCGTACCGGTGAACATCGACCGCGCCGGTGCCTCGCCGAGCGCGATCAGCCGCATGACCGCGCTGCTGGCCGGTGCAAAGCGCCCACTGATTCTCGCCGGTGGCGGCGCCATCGATGCCGCGGCCGAGTTGACTGAACTGGCCGAACTGCTGGACGCCCCGGTAGCCCTGACCATCAATGCCAAAGGCATGCTCGAATCCAACCATCCGTTGCTGATCGGCTCGACCCAGAGCCTGGTCGCCACTCGCGCCCTGGTGGCCGAGGCTGACGTGGTGTTGGCGATCGGTACCGAACTGGCCGAGACCGATTACGACATCACCTTCGCCGGCGGTTTCGAGATTCCCGGCGTGCTGCTGCGTGTGGACATCGACCCCGACCAGACCGTGCGCAACTACCCGCCGAAAGTCGCATTGGTAGCCGACTCGCGCAACGCGGCTCAAGCCTTGCTGAGCGAACTGTCCCACCACTCGCTGGCCGAGAGCCGCAACGATTGGGGCCAGGTCCGTGCCGCACGCTTGCGCGACGAACTGGCCGCCACCTGGGACGCGCCGACCCTGGCCCAGACCCGTTTCCTGGAAACGGTTCTGCACGAATTGCCAGAGGCCGTTTTCGTTGGCGATTCGACCCAACCGGTGTACACCGGCAACCTGACGTTCAACCCGGAGCGCCCGCGTCGCTGGTTCAACTCGTCCACCGGTTACGGCACCCTCGGTTACGCCTTGCCGGCAGCCATCGGCGCCTGGCTCGGCGGTAGCGTCGAAGGCGGTGTCCGGCCGCCAGTGGTGTGCCTGATCGGCGACGGCGGCCTGCAATTTACCCTGCCGGAACTGGCCAGCGCCGTTGAAGCGCGCACCCCGGTGATCGTCCTGCTGTGGAATAACCAGGGCTACGAAGAGATCAAAAAATACATGGTCAACCGCGCTATCGAGCCAGTGGGCGTAGACATCTACACCCCCGACTTCATCGGCGTGGCCAAGGCGCTGGGCTGTGCAGCCGAAGCCGTCGACGGTGTCGAGCAACTGCGCAGCGCACTGCGCGCCGCTGCCGATCGCCAGGGTCCGACCCTGATTGAAATCGATCAGACCCAGTGGATGAAGGCGGTGTCGAAATGAGTTTCCGCATGATTTTCCCAACGGCACTCGACGGTCTGTTCATCGATGGCCAATGGTCCGCTGGCAGCGAACACCTGCGCGTGATCAACCCGGCGACCGAAGCCTTGTTGACCACCGTGAACGGCGGCGATGAACGTGCTGTCGATCAAGCCGTCACTGCCGCGACCAACGCCTTCAAGGAGTGGTCGAAAACCACCGGCGCCGAGCGCGGTGCAATCTTGCGCAGAATCGCTGCGGGCGTGCAGGCCGGTCGCGAACAGTTGATGCATTTGCAGTCGAGCAACAACGGCAAACCACTGTTCGAAGCGGCCATCGACGTCGACGACGTGATCGCCACCTTCGAGTACTACGCAGGTCTGGCCGAAGGGCTCGATGCCAGGCAAGACAGCAATGTGGAGCTGCCAACCGACGACTTCAGCGCTCGCGTGCGCCGCGAGCCGTGCGGTGTAGTCGGCCTGATCGTGCCGTGGAATTTCCCTATGGTCACCACCGCCTGGAAACTCGCCCCAGCCCTGGCCGCCGGTTGCTGCGTGGTGCTCAAGCCGTCCGAAGTCACGCCGCTGCCGGAGCTGGAACTGGCGGCGATCATCGCCGAGGCCGGTCTGCCCAAAGGCGTGTTCAACCTGGTGTGCGGCACTGGTCTGGCGGTCGGCGCGCCGTTGTCCGCTGATCCGCGCATCGCCAAAATCTCCTTCACCGGCAGCAACGCGGTCGGTGTTCAAGTCATGCAACGTGCCGCAGAAACCGTGAAGGGCGTGAGCCTGGAACTGGGCGGTAAATCCTCGCTGCTGGTGCTCAAAGACGCAGACATCGAACTGGCCGTGGAAGTGGCCTGTGGCGGAGGGTTCTTCAACGCTGGGCAGATGTGCTCGGCCACCAGCCGCGTGCTGATCGCCGATGAACTGGCGGACGAATTCCTCATCCGTTTGAAGGCCCGCGCCGAAGCCATTCGCGTGGCTGACCCGTTCGACCCGAACGTGGAAATGGGCGCACTGGTCAATCAGGCGCAATACCAGCGCGTACTCGGCCACATCGATCGTGGTTTGAGTGCGGGCGCCAAACTGATGTGCGGCGGCAATCGTCCGGCAGACCTGTCGCGCGGCTATTTTTTGCAGCCGACCATCTTCATCGACGTGCCCCTCGACAGTGCGCTGTGGTGTGAAGAGATTTTCGGTCCGGTGATCTGCGTGCGCAGTTTTGCCACCGAAGCCGAGGCGATTGCCCTGGCCAATGACAGCCAGTTCGGTCTGGTGGCCAGCGTGGTCACCCGCGACGCCGAAGCGGCAGATCGGGTCGCCAACGCTTTGCAGGCGGGGCTTGTGTGGATCAACGCGCCGCAAGTGATCTTCCCGCAGACCGCCTGGGGTGGCTACAAACAGAGCAGCATCGGCCGCGAATTAGGTCCGTGGGGCTTGCAGGCGTTTCAGGAAATCAAACACGTGATTCGTGCCGTCTGAAGGCACGAAAAAGGTGAGCGCATGCCTCGTGATGAGGCATGCGCTGGCGTCATGGCTTCAATGAGTTTTTATCGATAGTCAGGTGTTTTGCACGACCTCAGGATGAAGCGGTCGGCTCAACTCAAACCCTTTGAAACCGGGGGTTTGGTGCTGATCTGGGCGCGCGGATGCAACGGTTGCGACCCACCTCATACTTACAAAAACAAAGGGAGTCCTTCATGGGCGAGCATGATTTAAACAGACGTCAATTCATTAAAACCGTGGGCGTGGCGTCCGTAGCCGCGGCGGCCATGAGTTTGCCCTTCGTCAAGGCCAATGCCAGTGACACACGCTTCCAGGGCAAAACCCTGCGCCTGCTGACCTGGTCCGATGACACGGGCCTGGCCGCACTGCGCAACATCGCGGCAACCTTCGAAGACAAATACGGTTGCAAGGTCATCGCTGACCGCACCGGCAGCACCTCGGAAATGGTCGCCAAACTCAAGGCCGCCGGTGATCGTCCGCAGTACGACATCATCACCCTGGCAGGCGTCGGTGCCGAAGGTCTGGCCGCGGCCAACCTGCTGGAAAAACCCGACCTCAACCGCATTCCCAACCTGGTCGACGTACCGGAGAAATACCGCACCGGCGCCAACGGTCACGGCATCGGTTACCTGCTCTGGTGCAACAGCCTGGTCTACAGCACCCGCACCATCAAAGAGGCACCGAACAGCTACGCCTCGCTGTGGGATCCCGAGTTGGCGCCGAACATTTTCCTGCCGCCGCCGAACTGGACCGAAGCGATGGACCTGATCATCATCGCCGCCAAACTGGCCGGTGGTGACGAGCACAACATCGAGCCTGGCTTCAAGAAACTCGCCGAGCTGAAAGATCGTGTGGTGACCCTGGGTGAAAACCCGAACCAGATCGCCGAACTGTTCCGTACCGGTTCCCTGGACATGGGCGGCTTGTACGCACCGGCATTCTTCCCGAAACAGATCCGCGACCCGGCTTACGGCCTGGGCGCCACCTTCGGGATGAAGGAAGGTTTCTACACCGACCTGATGCTCTCGGTGATGCCGAAGAATCGTCCGGGCGATATCGACCTGGCTTACGCCTTCATCAACCACTCTCTGGACCCACTGGTGCAGGGCAAGATGGCTGAGGACATCTACAACGGTCCGGTCAACGCCAAGGCGATCATCTCCGCCGAAGCACGCAAGAGCCCGTACATCCTCACGCCGGAGCAGATTGCCGAGAAGGCGATCATGCACGACAACGCCTTCCTGGCCTCCGTGCATGACCAATGGATTCGTCGTTACACGGAAATCTTTTCTTCCTGATCGAGTGACGAACACAGGATCTTCAACCACTGAAGATCCCCTGTGGGAGCGAGCTTGCTCGCGATTGCTGACTGTCATTCAACATTGATGTCGACTGATACACCGCTATCGCGAGCAAGCTCGCTCCCACAGGGGCCGAAGTGATTTCGAGTCTTGTGTTCGTCATCTGCTTTCCATTGACGAGACCCTTGCTATGGAACACCAACCTCTGACTCATCCGGTCGCCGCCGCTCCTGTGCGCGCCAATCGGGGTGTTTCGCCGACGACGCGTGCCTGGTTTTTCCTCTCGCCGTCGATGCTGTTTCTGGGCGTATTGATCGCCGCCAGCCTCCTGGTACTGCGCATGAGTGTGGGCACCAAAGGCGCGGAATGGACCGGGTTCAGCCTGGCCAGTTACGCCCAACTGCTGGAACCGTATTACCTCAAATCCTTGCTGCTGACCCTGCGTCTGGCGCTGATCAGCGCGGTGATTGCGGTCGTGTTGGCGATCCCGGTGGCCTACACCATGTCGCGGCTGACCTCACCGTTTGTGCGACGGATCTTCCTCGCCGCGGTGCTGCTGCCATTGCTGGTTAACCTGCTGCTGCAAAGCTACGGCTGGCTGGTGATTCTGGGACCTGGCGGGATGCTCAATCAGGCGCTGATGGGCCTGGGCCTGATAAAGCGCCCGATCATGCTGCTCTACAACCAGAACGGCGTACTGATGGGCCTGGTGCAAACCGCGTTCCCGTTGGCCGTGCTGCCGATTGCCAGCGCCATGCGCGGCGTCGCCCGTACTTATGAAGAAGCCGCTGCAACCCTGGGCGCCAGCCGTTTTCAGGTGTTCCGCCAAGTGGTGTTGCCGATGAGCATGCCGGGGATCATTACCGGCGCGACGTTGGTATTCGCCTACAACGCCAGCAGCTTCGTGGTGCCATTGCTGCTCGGTGGCCGACGCGTGCCGATGCTGGCCGTGATGGTGCACGACCAGATCGCCCCACTGATGAACTGGCCCGCCGCCTCCGCTGCCGGTGTGGTGCTGATTGTCACCACGCTCGCAATCATGACCTTGTCCGAATACATAACCGGCCGTCGTCGGCGCATGCTGGAGGCTTCCCAATGAGCACCCTGATCAAGAAACGTTACGGGCTGCTGCCCGGCGAGACCGGAAAGTTTGCCGGCATCCTGTCGGGCTTCATCCTGCTGCTGGCGGTGTTGCCGATCCTGACCATGATTGTGATGTCGTTCAGTGGTGCGTCGAACCTCGACTTCCCGCCGAACAGCTACAGCCTGCAATGGTACAAGGCTGCCTGGAACACCTTCGTGTCGCCGGATTCCAGCGATGTGCTGAGCCTCGGCAAGGCCATGACCACCAGCCTGATGGTCGCGTGCCTGACCATGGTGTTTGCGACGATTGTCGCGGTGCCGGCCGCCTATGCCCTGACCCGTTGTGAGTTCCGCGGCAAAGCCGTGGCGCTGCAACTGATGTCGCTGCCATTGGTGTTCCCGATGGTGGTGTTGGGGCTGGCGTTATTGCTGGTGTTTGACAGCCTGCCATTTCAAATCACTACGTCGCGGCTGGTGATTGCCCACGTGATCCTGGCGCTGCCGTTCGTGGTGAAAAACTGCACCGCCGCGATGCTCTCCATCGGCAGCGAAGTCGAAGAAGCCGCGCAGATGCTTGGCGCTTCACCGACCCGGGCGATTATCGATGTGGTGGTGCCGTTGATGAAGTCGGGGATTCTGGCGGGGATGCTGCTGGCGTTCATCGTCTCGTTCAACGAATTCACCGTGACCTACTTCCTCTACACCATCGACGTCATGACCGTGCCGATCTGGATGTACAGCCGCACCGTGTCTTCGCTCGACCCTACCGTTTTCTCGTTTGCCGTGCTGATCGTGCTGATCGACTTCGTCCTGATCTGGGCGTTGGAGAAGCTGGTCGGTGAAGGTGGCGTTTCGTTCTGATTCTTGAGGTGCAACATGACTGGTCTGATTCTGGAAAACGTCGAGAAACATTACGGCTCGGCCTGCGCGGTAAAGGATGTAAACCTGCATTTGCCTGAGGGCAAACTGGTGTGTTTTCTCGGCCCTTCGGGCTGCGGCAAAACCACGTTGCTGCGCATGATTGCAGGGCTTGAAACCTTGAGCGGCGGCGAGATTCGCCTGGACGGTGAAGACATCGGCCACACGCCTGCGCATCAACGTAACTTCGGCATGGTGTTTCAATCGCTGGCGCTGTTCCCGCACATGACGGTGGGGGAGAACATCGCCTATCCGCTGAAACTGCGTGGCGTCAGCAAGGCTGCTCAGCAGGCGCGGGTGGTGGAGTTGCTGCAACTGATTCAGTTGCAGGAAATGATCGACCGTCCGGTGTCGAAACTCTCTGGCGGTCAACGTCAGCGCGTGGCGATTGCCCGGGCGATTGCCAATCACCCGAAAATCCTCCTGCTCGACGAACCGCTGTCGGCGCTGGACGCCAAGCTGCGTGAGTCGATGCAGGTGGAAATCCGTCAGCTGCAACAACGCTTGAACATCACCACCATCATGGTGACCCACGACCAGCGTGAAGCCATGACCATGGCGGATATCGTCGTGGTATTGGGTGAGCATCGGGTCCAGCAAGTGGGCACGCCGATTGAAATCTATCGTCACCCGGCCAATGAATTTGTCGCGGACTTTATCGGCTCGGGCAATATTTTCCCTGCCACGGCACTGGGCAATGGGAAGATTGGGCTGCCGGGTGGCGATGCGCTGGAAGTGCCGATCTGCAGCAGCATTGTGGTGGGTGAGAAAGTGAAGATGCTGATTCGCCCTGAGGACCTGCAACTGTCGCATCCACAGGCGACGGCGGGGAATCGGTTGCTCGGTAAGGTGACGTTCGTGCGTGATATTGGCGCGACCATCGAAACGACAGTGGAGTGTTCCGGGGTGTCGTTTACGGCGTTGAGTACGCCGTGTCAGGGGTTTGGGTTGAGCATTGGCAATCCGGTGTCGGTGACGTTGCCGGCTGAGGCGTGCCGAGTACTAAGCGCCTGACATCAGGAATTGGCTGGATTCACTGGCCTCATCGCGGGCAAGCCCGCTCCCACAGGGTTCGTCGGTGTTCACACAATTTGTGACCACCAATAATCCCTGTGGGAGCGGGCTTGCTCGCGATGAGGCCGGCCACACCAGCGCAAAAATCAGATCAAACCGTCAACCGCAACCGCGCCAGATCCCTTAACGGCGGGGCCCCGAACAACCGGCTGTACTCCCGGCTGAATTGCGAAGGGCTTTCATACCCGACCCGATACCCCGCCGCCGAAGCCTCCAAGCCTTCCGCCAGCATCAACCGTCGCGCTTCTTGCAGGCG
Organism: Pseudomonas sp. NPDC098740; assembly: GCF_044760065.1. Lineage (NCBI taxonomy): Bacteria > Pseudomonadati > Pseudomonadota > Gammaproteobacteria > Pseudomonadales > Pseudomonadaceae > Pseudomonas > Pseudomonas sp. NPDC098740. Next base: position 22,878 of record NZ_JBIWAM010000014.1, read on the forward strand.
CAGTTGCTTCTGATACTGCAACGGACTCATCGCCGTCATCGCCTTGAACCGGTGATGCAACGTCGACACACTCAGGTTCACTTCCTTCGCCAGATCATCGATGCGTAGCGGCTGTTCATAGTTGCCGTTGAGCCATTTGATCGCCTGGCTGATGCGATGGCTCTGGCTGTTGGCGATAGCGATTTCGTACAGCCGATGACCCTGCTGGCTGCGCAATAGTCGATACAGGATTTCCCGGCGAATCAGCGGTGCGAGCATGGCGATGTCTTTCGGCGCATCCAGCAAACGTGCCAGACGCAGCACGGCGTCGAGCATCGCGGTGTCGATCCGTTCGACATACAAGCCTCTTCCCGTTGGCCGGGTGGGCACACCGAGAGGGCCGGCGTCGGCAATCAGCGCGGAGATTTCCGCCGGGTCGATATCCAGCCGCACCGCGAGGATCGGTTCTTCAGACGTGACATTCACCACGCGCCCGCTCAGTGGCATCGAAACCGACACCACCAGGTAATTCAGCGGATCGTAATTGAAGTATTCATCGGCCAGCCTGACCTCTTTACGGCCCTGCGCCATGATGCACAGCGCCGGTTGCGCCAGTACCGGGGCAAACTCATGGGACTTGCTATGGCGCGACATGAACAACGAGCCGACGGCAGTCGCATAAGTGCCATCCTCCGCCGTGTTATGGCGAATGATAGCGGCCAGTTCCGCGCGCTGTTTCTCCATGTCGGCGTCCAGCGGGGCTTCAAAGTGATCGAGCGACGACATGCAAGGCATCCTCGGTGGGGCTTCAGTAATGAGGCGAGCTTAAGTTTGTGCAAGACGAAGCGGTAGACACATCCTGCCTCAACCTTGCCTGATTCTGCACGGAGTGAATTAACGGCACCTCTATGACAGGGCAACCCAAGGAAAACTTGCTTGAAAGCCCTGTTTCATTGGCACGAAAGCGTTTACAGGTTGTTACAGGTTTCTCGAGACGCCGCGCAGGATTGTGCAACAAGCCGGCAGGAATCGACTAACCGCGCTTCTACTTGCGCGCTTAACCTTTGATCCTGTCGCAGCCCGTCCCACGGCTGCCACTCGAGTACCTGGGAGGGTTGAACATGTCTACGCAGATCCCCGTCAGTCATATGGCTTTTGTCCGCGCCCGCGTCGGGCGTTCAGCGGAACTCGGCGTGCGCCTGAGCGCCTTGATCGAGCCGTCCCGCAGCGCACCGGGTTGCCTGAATTTTGCCCTGCAACATTCGCAGTGCGATCCGGAGTTGTGGCTGGTGTCCGGTTTCTGGATGAACCAGCAGGCCATGACCGCTTACTTCAGCACCCCGGCCATGCAGATTTTTGCCGGGTTGGTGCAAGACCTGGTGGTCAACAGCCTGGATTTTCATACCTTCAAGGACGTGTCGGCCGCCCAGGCGCTGGGGCAGTCCCAGTCGTGGGTACACAAAATGGCGGGTTGAGGGTTTAATGGCTCAACTCTCAATCAGCCAGGATCCGCGACATGGCACGCAAAGCCTTTGAAACCTTCGAAGCCGTATCTGCCGTAGTACCCCGTGAAGGCGGCTATCACGCCGCAATCGCCACCAAAGCCATCGGTGGTTCGGGTGCACCGCGCTTTCACAAGCTGCTCGAAGAACAGACCTTCAAAACTGCCCATGAGGCCGATGAGGCCGCAGCCAAAGAACTGACCCGTCTCAGGGACGTCAGCGAAGACGGCGACCTGATCTGGTAATTACTTGACCGCCCCCGGGCGATACATCTTGAACAACGCCTCAGGCCCCAGCTGGAAATAATCCGCTGGCCCGCCGCCGCGCAGGATCGGTTCTGCCGCGGCGGTGTCGTACACCCCATCCTTCAACAGCCACTTGGCGATATGCACGGCGACCACTTCGCCGAGAATCAGCCAGCTCGGCACCACGTTCCCGTCGGCCCGCTGCAACTGAATGATCTGCGTGACCTTGCACTCGAAGGACACCGGGCTTTCGGCGACGCGAGGCACCTGAATGATTTTCGACGCTGCCGGGGTTAGCCCGGACAGCTCGAACTCGTTGACCTCAGGTCCGACCATGGCAGAGCACTGGTTCATCTGCTCGGCCAGAGGACGGGTCGCCAGGTTCCAGGCGAACTCGCCGGTTCGCTCGATGTTATTCAGGCTGTCTTTGCGCCCGACACTGGAAAAACCAATGATCGGCGGAATGTAGTTGAACGCGTTGAAGAAACTGTAAGGCGCCAGGTTCAGGCGGCCATCGGCATCCTGAGAGGAAATCCAGCCAATGGGACGCGGGCCGACGATGGCATTGAACGGGTCATGCGGCAGGCCGTGGCCGTTGGCGGGTTCGTAGAAATGGATGTCGTCAGCCATGGCGTAAATTCCTGGGGGGCTCGGGAGGCGGTCATGGTGCAAGGACGAACGGATAATTTCCAGCGATGAGATCCAAATGTGGGAGCGAGCTTGGTCCCACAGGTTCTGTGTCGATCCCGGCATTTGTGTTCTTCCAGAAACGAGTAAGCCCGGCCGAAGCCGGGCTGTGAACATTCCTCCGGTTATCAGCCAATAGCTTCTGCAGTTCCGGTTTTGTCAAAACCATCGGCGGCATAGGTGTCTGAATGAGCACGTTCGACGGAGGCGCTGGCTTCGGAGGAGAAAGAGGCCGAGCCGGTTTTGTCATAACCATCAGCGGCAAAGGTGTTGGCAGCCAATACGGAAAGGGTCAGGGCGAGGATCAATTGGATTTTCATGACAGGTACTCCAGGTTCGTTCGCAGTGAATACGTTCAGGCGCTGATTCAGGGCCTGCAACTGATATACGTGCGTCACGTTGATGTGGATGCGGTCTGCTGCAGAATGCTGCGGGAGCATTAACCGATCGTTATCTGCTGGAGGGGGGCGACTTGAAACCGAAGGGGCCATGACAGCCACCCTCAATGTTGCTGTCAGTCCGTCTCGATCCGCGAATGCTTGCGGGTGTCTTTCATAGTGATGTACACCAGCAACGACACGGCAATACACGCGGTGACATACCAGTAGTAACCGGTTTCCATGCCGATGCTCTTGAACCACAGTGCGATGTATTCAGCGGTGCCGCCGAAGATCGACACGGTCAGCGCGTACGGCAGGCCGACGCCCAGCGCACGGATTTCGGTCGGGAACAGTTCGGCTTTGACCACCGCATTGATCGAGGTGTAGCCGCTGACGATGATCAGCGCCGCCATGATCAAGAAGAACGCGCCCCACCAGGTCTGCACGGTGTGCAGGGTGGTCAGGATCGGCACGGTGAACAGCGTCCCGAGAATACCGAAGGCAATCAGGATTGGCCGACGACCGACTTTATCCGAGAGCCCGCCAATGATCGGTTGCAGGCACATGAACAGGAACAGCGTGGCAGCGGAAATGGTGGTGGAGTCGGAGATGCTCATGCCGACGGTGTTCACCAGGTATTTCTGCATGTACGTGGTGTAGGTGTAGAACGCCAGGGTGCCGCCCATGGTCAGGCCGACCACGGTCATCAGTTCCTTCGGATGACGCATCAAGGTGCGCATCGCGCTTTCCTTGGCCTTCTCTTTCTTGGTGAACGACTCGGTTTCTTCCATGCCACGACGCAAGTACAGCGCGACCACGGCACACAGCGCGCCGATGGCGAACGGGATGCGCCAGCCCCAGGCGTACAGCTCTTCAGTGGTCAGGGTCTGTTGCAGCACGATCAACACCGCCAGGGCGATGAGCTGGCCGGAGATCAGGGTCACGTACTGGAAGCTGGAGTAGAAGCCGCGACGTTCCTTGGTCGCCATCTCGCTGAGGTACGTCGCCGAGGTGCCGTACTCGCCACCGACCGACAGACCTTGCAGCAAACGGGCGAAAATCAGCAGGATCGGTGCGCCGATGCCAATGGTTTCATAACCCGGGCTCAGGGCGATCAGCAGCGAGCCGAAACACATCAGGTACACCGAAGCCATCAGTGCTTTCTTGCGACCGGCCTTGTCGGCGTAGAGGCCCATCAACCAGCCACCGATCGGGCGCATCAGGAAGCCCACGGCGAAGATCGCGGCGGTGTTCAGCAGTTGTGCGGTGGTGTCGCCTTTGGGGAAAAAGGCCTTGGCGAAGTACAGGGAGAAGGCGGCGTAGACGTACCAGTCGTACCACTCGACCATGTTGCCGACAGAGCCGCTGAAGATCGATTTGATGCGACTGGCAGTGGTTCTTTCTTTGGCAGGCGAAGCGGTCGACCCAAGAGGCAGGGTTTGTGAGTTATCCATGACGGATCCTTCATTTAATTGTTTTTGTGGAGCGCGTTGAAACGCAGCCTGCTTGGGCTATAGCAGGAGATGTGCCAACGGAGGGAGGGGCGGTTTAGAGGGGGTGACGATGATTAGTGAGCGAAAATCCGCTCATTCCGGACAGGGTGTGAGCGGAAAGGCGCTTATCCAGCTTATGGATTTGCTTTGCCTGTACCGGCCTCTTCGCGGGCTTGCCCGCGAAGAGGCCCGATCAGACGCTACAAGAACATCTCCCGACTCAACCCATGCCGCTGCATCTTTTCATTGAACGTCCGGCGCGGCAGTTGCAGCTCTTCAAGCACCGCTTTCACATCGCCCTTATGCCGGGTCAACGCCGCGCGCAGACAATGCGCTTCAAACGCTTCCTGCTGCGCCGCCAGCGATTGCCCAGGGTCAATCCCCACCGGTTCCGGCTCACCCAGTCCTAATACTTGCCGCTCAGCAACGTTCGCCAATTCGCGCACATTGCCCGGCCAGTCATGGCTCAGCAGATGGCTCAACTGTGGGCCGCTCAGCGGTGGAAACGTCCGTCCCAAACGCTCGGCGGCATTTTGCGCAAACGACTCGAACAGCAGCGGAATGTCTTCACGCCGCTCGCGCAACGGCGGCAGCCGCAACTCGGCCACGTTCAACCGATAGGCCAGATCCTCGCGAAAGCGTCCGGCCCGGGCTTCGTCCAGCAAGTCGGGTTTGGTCGCGGCGATGATCCGCAAATCCACGCGGATGCTCTGATTGGAACCCAATCGCTCCAGCTTCTGCTCCTGCAACACCCGCAGCAATTTCACTTGCTGGGCCAGCGGCATGCTTTCGATTTCATCGAGAAACAGCGTGCCGCCATCGGCGTATTCGAGCTTGCCGATGCGTTTGCCCGAGGCGCCGGTGAACGCGCCGCTCTCGTGGCCGAACAATTCGGCCTCGAACAACTGCTCGGGAATCGCCGCACAGTTCAATGCCACAAACGGTTTGTCGGCACGCGGACCGAAGTCGTGCAGGCAACGGGCAACCAATTCCTTGCCGCTGCCGGTTTCACCACGAATCAACACATTGACCGGCAGCGTCGCCAGGTCCAGCACTTGCCGACGCAGCGTCTGCAAACCACGGGACACGCCCAGCAGCGTCGCATCGAGTTTGGCGCGGTTGTCCGCCTGCTCGTGCAGGGCACGGTTCTCCAGCACCAGCCGCCGCTTGTCCAGCGCACGACGCAGACTGCCGAGCAGGGTTTCGGGGCTGAAGGGTTTTTCAAGGAAGTCGTAGGCGCCATCGCGCATGGCTTCGACCGCCATCGGCACATCGCCGTGACCGGTCAGCAGAATCACCGGTAAGTCGGCATCGCGCCGCTGAACCTCGGCCAGCAGTTCCAGACCGGTCATGCCCGGCATGCGCACGTCGCTGAGGATCACCCCGGGGAAATGCTTCGGCAGCTGTGCCAGGCACTCATCGGCGCGGCTGAACAACTGCACCTCGAAGCCCGACAGGCTCAGCCATTGTTCAACGGCACTGCGAATGCTGCTCTCGTCGTCGACCACCATTACTGAGTTCAGCATGAGCCAGGGGCCTCCAGGTCGATGGGCAAGGTCACGGTGAACACCGCGCCGTTTGCATTATTGTCGGCGCTCAGGCGTCCGCCCGATTCGTGAACGATGGCAAAGGATACGGCCAGCCCGAGGCCCAGACCATCACCCACCGGTTTGGTGGTGAAGAACGGATCAAACACGTTGGCCAAATGCTCTTCGGCAATGCCGCCACCGTTGTCGGTGACGGTCAGGCGCCAGAGTTGTTCGTCGGCTTCGAGACGGATTTCCAGGCGTTTGCAGGGCTTGTCCTGCATGGCGTCCAGGGCATTGCGCAGCAAATTGATCAGCACCTGTTCCAGACGAATCGCATCGCCACGCACCCAGGCCGGGCGCGTCAGGTGCAGCACCGTGCTGACCTGTTCATCGCGCAACCTTGTGTCGAGCAGCTGCAACGATTGGTCGACCACCGCCGCCAAATCCAGGCGTTCGCGTAAACCGCTGGGGCTTTTGCGGGCGAAGGTTTTCAGGTGACCGGTGAGGGCGGCCATGCGCGTCAGCATGTCATCCACCGGTTTGAGCGCCTTGTAGGCGTCGTCGACCCGGCCGTGATCGAGCAGCAGCCTCAGAGTAGCAAGCTGCATGCGTTGGGCGGTCAGGGGTTGGTTGATTTCATGGGCCAGCGCGGCGGACATCTGGCCGAGGGCGGCGAGTTTGGCCGATTGCACCAGACCGTCCTGAGCGGTGCGCAGGTCGCGGGTGCGTTCTTCCACCAGTTGTTCGAGCTCTTCACGACTGCGCTGGCGCAGCTTGGCCAGACGCCAGCGCTGATTGAGGAACAGCAACAGAAACACCACGGCCAGCCACAACCCGGCAGCGGCAAGCCCGGCGTTGCGGCTGTCTTCGAAAGCGATTTGTGGACGGCGCAGCAGGTGCAACGTCCAGCCTTCAGTGCTCAGCGGCAGCGATTCCCACAGGTAATTGGCCGTCCCGTCAGGTCCCACGACCCGCGTCAGATCACTGTTGTCGTCGAAGCGCCGCACCGATTGATATTCGAGCGGTGTCAGCGGTTGTTTGTCGTATTGGCGGGTGACCTTGAGTTCGGCGTGATCACTGTCACTCAGCGGTTTCAACAGGCGATAGCGCCAGCCCGGCTGATTGGCGATGAAGATAATCCCGCGTGCATCGCTGACCAGCAGCGTGTCGCTGCCCTGACGCCACTCGCGCTCCAGTTCCGGAAATTCGAGTTTCACCACCATGGCGCCGAGGAACTGGCCGTCGTCGCCGGTGACCGCGCTGGACAGGAAGTAACCGGGAATGCCGCTGGTCACGCCCACCGCGTAAAAGCGCCCGGTGCCCTGGGTGCGGGTCTGGCTGAAGTAGGGGCGAAAGCCATAGTTGTGGCCGACATAACTGCTGGGCAGACGCCAATTGCTGGCGGCCACTGCCAGGCCGGTGTGGTCGAGCAGTTCCAGGGTCGAGGATTGCGCCGCGCCGTTGATCTTTTCCAGTTTGCGATTCAGTGCGTCCTGCTGTTCAGCGGATACCGAACCATGGAGCGCAGCGCGTAACTCCGGGTCCAGCGCGAGCACGGCGGGCAGGGCGCGGTAGCGATCGATCAGGGTGTGCAAAGAGTTGGCGTATAACGCCAGTTGCTGATTGGCGCGGGCGGCGTCTTCGACTAGCGCCTGGCGTTCGGCGTGACGCACGGCAAAACCCGCAGCCAGAGTGGCGCCTGCGAGAATCAGCAAAGTGTAGAGCGTCAACCTGGCTGTGCGGGAAATCAAAGGCATGCGGTCGGCATCGGATCAGCCATCGGATCGGCAAGATAGCATGCCTGTGTAGAGTCTCTGTAATAGTCCTGCGCACGCTTCAGGCTGACGGTGAAGGTCGCTTACTTGGCCAGTCTTGTCGCTGTCTATACCTTGCAATATTTTCCTGCGCTCTTAGTATTTTCGCCTGGAATATCTTCATGTCTGCTTTTATGGTCTTGAGCTCTGTCAGCTCTTCACTGCCAGTCACCCCGCCGGTTGAATACAACGATTGGGTTCCTAGCGCGATAAAGTTTTCCATTGCGAGGTCGAAGTCTACCGCGGCATCGGTGCCCAGTTTCGTGTAAGCGTCTTCCAGTCCATTGACCTTCATAGGGCTCAAGCTGTCTACCAGATCATTTGATTCTTCAGAGAGTTTTCCCAACTGGATCAATTCTTTTGCGCCCTGCTTTACGAGACGCCCCATTGCGAACGTTGCTATCTCCTTGAAAGGTGTTTTTTGGCCTTTCGATGTAAACGGGTTGTATTCATTGAGCAGGCCTTTAGCGTATTCGACAGAAAGAATCGAGGCATTATTCTTCTTGATTGTTTCCCAGGAAAGAGCAGCAGCCTTAGGTGTAATCGAAGGCTCAAGATTCGTTGCTTCGCCTATTTTCTCCATGGCTTTACTGGCCGCTTTTTTTGCGCCGAAAGCGCCGGCGGTCACGCCCGCGACAGTACCCACTACGGGTAAGGTAACCGTTCCCGCCAGTCCACCTGCGAAGCCTCCGGCCACTCCAGCACCGTAGGCAACAACACCGGTTACAACAGCGAATGCGTTAGTTTTAGCGATCATACGGTTTATGTCCTTTTCCTCAAAAGCATGCTCCAGCAATGTATTTTGTTTATCTACGGCCTTCGTTGCTGAGGACAGGTTTTCGATGAACGCTTTTATTTCTGAGCGTCGTTCGGCTTCTGTCTTGCTGAACCCTGCATTATCGATGTACCGCATAGGGTTGTTCCCCACAAACCCATACAGATTCAGCCCATCCACATCACCCGCCGGATCAGCACTGACCCAACGCTGCAACCACGGTGCGTAATAGCGCGCGCCGTAGTAATACAGCCCGCTGTCATCCATTTCCTTGCCCGAATAGCGAATGGTTTTGTAGTCGACGTCCACCTCGCTTCCCCGTGCGTACCAGGCCGTGGCGCCGAACGGGTAATAACCTTCCTGGCTGATCACCTGCGCATCTTGATCGAGTTCAATCGCGCAGGAACCCAAATGATCGTCGAGGCTGTAGCGCAATTGATCAGCGGCGACTTTGCCGGGTTTGCCGATCTTCCAGTGCAGGCAACGCACGCTGCCGTGCCCGCCGTGCAAGGTGATCACGTGCAATTCTTCGCCGCTGGCGCGGATGCGGATTTCCAGCCCCGGCAGATAGATCACCTCCTGGAAATGGCTGAGCGAGGGCGTGTGGGTTTCATGCCGTTTGTACACGCGTACGCCCTGGCTGTAGCGGTAGAACTCTTCGTCATCGGGGCCATCGTCGCGTTTGACCAGCGTCACCGATTCCAGCTGGTCCAGTCTGTTCCACGTCAAGGCTTTGCCCGGTTGCAAGTCCTGGAGATTACCTTGGAGGTCGAACAGCCTGGAAAAAACCGGTGCAGGGTCGCCCTCTTTCCAGCGCACGCCGCGATTGCTGACAGGGTCGATACACATCTCACGGGTATGTGAGGCGCCCGCCCGAACATGACGCAACTTGATCAGATTACCGCCAGGGTCGTACTTGTAGTGTTGCGTGTAGTTGAGCCGATTATTGGGGTCGCCGGGTGAGGGCCGTCCCGGAATGTCCGACGGTGGGGCATCGTCATAACCGGTGGCGCTGATCAGCCGGTACAGCGAGTCATAGGTGAATTCGCGGTGGCCGTCGATGAGCTGGTTGGCGAAGTAAGTCGGTTTGAACGCGTGGTCTTCGATGCGGGTGATGTTGCCAACGCGGTCGTAGAAGTACTCGAGGTTTTGCAGCGCCGGCTCGGCGTTTTTTTGTGCGCGTTGCGTGGACAGGCGCCCATCGACCGGGTCGTAGGTCCAGGTGCTCAGCACGTCGTTGCCAGCGCATTGTTCGATGATCTGGCCGGCGGCGTTGTACTGCGCGTCTTTCAGAACCGATTCCCAACTCAAGCCATCTTTAATCCGCAGCTGAACCTGCTGGAGCTGCCCGGCAACGTCGTAGCACAACTGTTGCTGGTGATCACCGGCATCGGTCTGGCTCAACAGCGTACCGAGCGGGCCATAACTTCGGCTGCTGCGGTAGGGCTTGCTCTCGGCTAGGGTTCGGGTTTCGCGCAGTGGCTGTCCCAGCAGGCTGTAGCTGTCGAGACTCAGGGTGCCGGAGCGGTCGACCTGCGCGGTCAATTGGCCGCGCCGGTTGAAAGCAGGATCGGCGGAGGAATCGGCATAGGTAAAGGTTTCGACGTTGGGCTCGCCGCTTTCCTCAATGGCGAGCGGGCGCAACAGAAGGTCGTAGGTGGTGCGCCAATGACTGCCACGTGGATCCCAGAGCTGCAGCTCTTCACCGGCCAGCCCTGGCAGGCTCAAACGCCAGCCGGCATCGACGCTGGTTATTTTAAGTGCCATGCCGTCAAGGCGATGGATGGTGTGCTGATTGGCCGGTAAGGGCGCTTCGGCCAACCGTGGATCGCGTTGTTCGACCAGATGGCCGGCGGCGTTGTGCGATTGACGGGAAATCAGTGACTGCACGGGGCCATCGAGTATGTTGCGCAAGTAGGCGACATGGCGCACCGGCAACCCGCGAGGGTCGCTGGCTGTGATTTGCGGGGTGCGCCAATGTATCAGTGGACTCATTTCGCAACCTTTTGCTCAAGGACTCTGGCTCGAACTCAACGATGCTGGTTCGCGCGTTTGCTCTGACGTGCCTGTCTCATCAGGTACTGGTTATCTGTGGTGCCATCTTCCTTGTACCAGGACACGATTCTCTGGGTGCTTTCGATCATACCCAGCACAGCCTTGCTCTGTTGTTGCAAGGTACTGCGTCGGATCGGCTGGTAATTTGACCTGTCGGTCATGTGCGTCACATTGGGGATCAGGTCGATTGGATTCACCGTTTCCTGCTTCAAGCGGCCATACGCCATTTCGACGCCTGCCGAGCGTTCTTCGATGGTTTGTTTCCAGCTCTCAAGCATCGTTTCGATCTTCTGGATCTTGACCGGGTCCAGGCGATTCTTGATGTCCTCGGCTTCCTGCACCCGAGAGCCCATGTTGAGCGCCGCACTGACACCCGGCACCACTGACCCGACGACACGGTTCAGAAAAAAACCGACACTGTCCTGCACCCAGTCCGTCGAATCGTCTGATGTGCTGATGCCGGCCTCTCGATCAATGGCTTGTATGGTCATCGCCGACGTTTGTGGAATCAGTGGCCTGATCAGGCTTGCGGTCGGAGTGAAGGCACCGATTGTCCCTCCCGCAATATCGCCGCCGATGTTCCCGCCAACCACACCTTGTGAATACATGGGTTTGCTCTGCCGGGTGAAGTTGACCACATGCAGGTCATCGGGCAGGAGAAAGTCGAAATTCTGACTGCCGTAATAGCCGCCGACGAAACCGATCCCGGCATTGATGGATTCTCCCACCAGGTTTTTCAGCAAGTCCTTGCCGATATTCTGCGGATGGGCGATGTTGCCCATCTGGTCCATTGTGGTGGCGGCATGGCCACCGAGTACGGTAATGAACTTTGAGTAATCGACGATATCTCGCTTCTCTTTCTGGCTGCCATCCGGATCCACGTACGACAACGGATTGTTACCGACAAACCCATATAAATTCAGCCCATCCACATCCCCTGCCGGGTCGGCACTGACCCAACGTTGCAACCACGGTGCGTAATAGCGTGCGCCGTAGTAATACAGCCCGCTGTCATCCATTTCCTTGCCGGAATAGCGGACGGTTTTGTAATCGACGTCTACCTCGTTACTGCGTGCGTACCAGGCCGTGGCGCCGAACGGGTAATAACCTTCCTGGCTGATCACTTGCGCATCTTGATCGAGCTCCAGCGCGCAGGATCCCAAGTGGTCATCGAGGCTGTAGCGCAATTGATCAGCGGCGACTTTGCCGGGTTTGCCGATCTTCCAGTGCAGGCAACGCACGCTGCCGTGCCCGCCGGGCAGGGTGATCACGTGCAGTTCTTCGCCATTGTCGCGGGTGCGGATTTCCAGCCCCGGCAGGTAGATCACATCCTGAAAGTGGGTCAGCAATGGCGTGTGGGTTTCGTGGCGTTTGTACACGCGCACGCCCTGGCTGTAGCGGTAGAACTCCTGGTCATCGGAGCCGTTGGTGCGTTTGACCAGCGTGACCGATTCCAGTTGGTCCAGGCTGTTCCACTGCAAGGCTTTGCCCGGCTGCAAGTACTGAAGGTTGCCGTGGCGATCAAACAGCTTGTTGAAGTCGGGTTCGTCACCGGGTGTCCAGCGCACACCGCGATTACTGCCAGGGTCGATGAACATCTCGCGGGTGTGACAGGCCCCCTCACGCTCATGGCACAACTTGATCAGGTTGTTACCGGCGTCGTACTTATAGTGTTGCGTGTAGTTGAGCCGATTGTTCGGGTCGCCGGGTGAGGGCCGTCCTAGAATGTCCGATGGCAGCGCATCGTCGTAACCGGTGGCGCTGATCAGCCGGTACAGCGAGTCATAGGTGAATTCGCGGTGGCCGTCGATGAGCTGGTTGGCGAAGTAAGTCGGTTTGAACGCGTGGTCTTCGATGCGGGTGATGTTGCCAACGCGGTCGTAGAAGTACTCGAGGTTTTGCAGCGCCGGCTCGGCGTTTTTTTGTGCGCGTTGCGTGGACAGGCGCCCATCGACCGGGTCGTAGGTCCAGGTGCTCAGCACGTCGTTGCCAGCGCATTGTTCGATGATCTGGCCGGCGGCGTTGTACTGCGCGTCTTTCAGAACCGATTCCCAACTCAAGCCATCTTTAATCCGCAACTGAACCTGCTGGAGCTGCCCGGCAACGTCGTAGCACAACTGTTGCTGGTGATCACCTGCATCGGTCTGGCTCAACAGCGTACCGAGCGGGCCATAACTTCGGCTGCTGCGGTAGGGCTTGCTCTCGACCAGGGTTCGGGTTTCGCGCAGTGGCTGTCCCAGCAGGCTGTAGCTGTCGAGACTCAGGGTGCCGGAGCGGTCGACCTGCGCGGTCAATTGGCCGCGCCGGTTGAAAGCAGGATTGGCGGAGGAATCGGCATAGGTAAAGGTTTCGACGTTGGGCTCGCCGCTTTCCTCAATGGCGAGCGGGCGCAACAGGAGGTCGTAGGTGGTGCGCCAATGACTGCCACGTTGATCCCAACGCTGAAGCTCTTCCCCGGCCAGTCCGGCCAGGCTCAAGCGCCAGCCGGCATCTACAGAGGAGACCTTCAGCGGCTCGCCGGACAGGCGGTAGACCGTGGTCAGGTTGGGGACGATACCGAACAATCGCGGGTCCCATTGTTCGAGCAGTCGCCCGGCAGCGTCGTAGTGCTGGCGGGTTATCAGGTTTTCCACGGGGCCGGCAGTAACCTTGCGCAAGTACGCGATCTGGCGAATCGGTAAGCCCCGGCTATCAATGGCCGTCACATTAGGGGTGCGCCAATGAACGGTGGTTGTCATGGCTTGCCTGCCTTCAGCTCACCTTCAATCGGTGCAACATAGGTGTCATTAAAGTCCAGGCTGGTGGTGTACCAGGGATGGATGACTTCGCGCGCGACATCCCCTTTGGCGTTGATGACTTTGGTCAGGCGACCGAGCACGTCGTAGAACTGTTGATCGTGATGGCCGAACTTACGAAAGGAATGGTCGTTGATGTAGTGGTGCACGTTGGCGAAGTAGGGGCGAAACACTCGAACGGGCAAGCCTTTGTTGTTGTACTCCACACGTTCGCTGACGCGCCAGCGTGGGTTGGCCGGCTCCACGCGCGGCTGGCCTCGGTCAAGAATCAGTGAGCGGTCTTCGGCCACGACAAAAGCCGGGCCTTGCTCGACCAACTGTTTGGTCTGCAGTGGCCGGCCAAAACCATCCACAAAGACTTTGACGATCTGGATTTGCTGCAGCTCATCATCCCAATAGCGGTCGGCGGTGAGGACGACGCTGTGCACCGGTTCGCGGGGAACCGTATGGATCAGGTCGAGCAGCGCTTGTTCAGGCGCGGTCAGGGATTTGAGCCGGGACAGGCGACGGCGGGCGCTGGCGCGAATGTGCAGACTTGGCAACACGTAGCCTTGTGCGACCCAGGTGGTCAGCCAGTCAGGTGTCTGCCTGACGGAATAAGGGAGTTCACCCATCCAGCTGAACAGGTCCTTGCGCAATACGCTGGCCGCCTTTTGCAGGGCGCCTTTCGGATCTTCGATGGCAGGGTCCGGACGATGGTCCATAGGACGTTCGTGTTCGTCGAGGGGGCGAAAACCCATTTCTTCGCCGTCTTCAGTTCCATAAAAACTGATGGCAAGGGGTTGTCCGGACGGCTCGTAAAGGGCTTCCTCGACATTGTTATTGGCATTGATGCTGCGCATGAGTTGCAGCGCGTGATAGTCATATTCGAAACGGGCTTCGCACTTGTCCGGCTGCGTGATGCTTTTCGGCAGCAGACAGTAGGCGTCGTAGCAGGCTGTCGTGGGGCCGTAACTGGGCGTTTCGTTGTACTCCATCACTTTGTAAAAACTATCGAACTTGCCGTACTTGGCAAAACCATACCGGGATGACCAAAGATTTCTTTCCTTGTCCTCTTCCTCGTCTGCCTCCTCGTCTACCCCCAGCACCAGGGGCATGAACGAATAGCCGATTTTTTCCAGTTCGTTCCGAATAACGAGCGACGGCACCGTGTCGTAGGCTTGCAGTGCTGTCTTGTCCAGTTGTGCGAGTTCCAACGGTGCCCGCAGTGCCTCGAAATCGGCGTGGCCATCGGTAAGCACTGTTCGATCGTCAGTCTTGAGGTAGCGATAGACTGACTGCGAGGTCAGTAGCCTCTGTGCGGCCCATTCCGGCGTGGCGTACAGCTCGATAAAGCGTTCATACGAGATATCTGCTGGGGTAAGTCCCGCGGGTGCCGTCCCCTTGGGCAAGACCATTGCGTTGCCACGTTGCAGATAGGGCAGACCTAGTCGCCAGCCTTGCAGGTCCTCCGTCAAGTGAATGAACTCGGTGCGGGTTTCGCTCAGGTAATAAGACTGTTGCGCCGGATCATGGGCATCAAGCCACCATTTCTGTTCATCGACATCGTCAAAGGGCGGTTTATCAATGGAGGTTCTGCGCCGTGCATAGCTGACCGTAATGCCATGCACAGGCAGACCGAACTCGTCATGGCCCAACGTGATTTCATGTCGGCACAGCGGGTCATCAATGAAGCGTTCGTACTGGTAGCTGATCTTTTCCAGCGGCAAGGGCAGCATGATCGGGTAAGCGTCATGGTCGCCCTTTTTGCGCAGCTCGCGGACCTTGTAACGGTTTTCCTCCACCGCGAAAGGCACCGCCATGCCCAGGTCATCGTCGGCGGCGTAGGTCTCCACACGCAGCACTGAACCTGCGAGGGCGCGGGCGATTTCGTGGGCGGTGGCTTCATCGGGCGGCGGGATCGGGTCATCGAAAGCGTCGTTGCGGTGATACTGGCAGAACAGCGTGGGTTTCAAATCACACGCTTCGGAGTCACGGTTGAAATAGCCATCGCGTGGCAGATCGATTTGCCGTCCGGTGTGAAACCAGGTGCAGACCAGCGCTGGGGCGGTAAAACCGATGTCGTCTGCACTAGCGCTGGTTTCGCTGTCGGTCTGACGCAGCAATCCGAAGCCGCGAAACTCGCGGTTCAGGCCATCGTAATAGCCCTGCAAATACTGGAAAAACTGGTTCAGGCAGTTGCCGGTGATTTCATCGAGTTGGCTTTGTTGCTTGACCACCGGTACCGGGAACGGCAGGTAGCAAATCGGCAAGCGTTTGAACGTGAGTATCCGATGCTTTTCATCCAGCCATTCCTGTGCCGAACTGCGATACACCACCTGCGTACTGCAACCCATGTTGTTGTTACTGGCGATGAGCATGTAAGGCTTGGCGCTGACGAAATCGTAGCGCCAGTGCCGTGGCTTCATATGCGGCACGGTCAGGATCAGGCTCGCGCAACCCAGGCCTTGCAAGTCGGCGAGGGTGACCTGGCACAGGTTGTCGTAACGGATGCCTTCGGGCCAAGGGACCGTGACAGGGATCTGCTCCAGACCATTGCCGCCGCGATTGAAATAGATCTGGAAACAGTCGGACTTCAGATAAATCAGTGCCGGTGCGCCAGAGCCGTCCAGGTCGGCAATCCGCACTCGCGCCGCGTCGAATGTCGCGTAATCGAAGGGCAGGGCACTCA
Source organism: Pseudomonas sp. NPDC098740 (assembly GCF_044760065.1). Classification (NCBI taxonomy): domain Bacteria; kingdom Pseudomonadati; phylum Pseudomonadota; class Gammaproteobacteria; order Pseudomonadales; family Pseudomonadaceae; genus Pseudomonas; species Pseudomonas sp. NPDC098740. Next base: position 38,803 of record NZ_JBIWAM010000014.1, read on the forward strand.
TGACAAAACCCTCGCCGAACCGACCGTGACCGAGGTTCGGCCAGCATTTGATTTCGTCGTGCCGGATGCGGCACAGCTCGGTCATGTCGCTGCCCAGCAAGTTGCTCAGCATCACCAGTTCGGTGCGGGAGTTGCTGAACAGCGGCAGTCGATCAGTGTCCGGTTTGTGCTCGACCTCCTGGCCCTGCGCGAAACCGTCCTCACGCCGGTTGGCGTACAGGCGCACGCTTCGCGGGCCGATCAGCGCCATCGAGCTGAGCCCGTCGCCCATCAAGTCGCCAGACTGTGAAAGCGTGTGGAAGAACTCCACCGGGAACGCCGTAAAGGGAATGAACCCTGACCAGCTGCGATCGGGGTTGAGGGTATGGAAACCGCTCATGCCGGGCGAGGCGAGGATCCAGTCGAGCCGGCCGTCGCCGGTCAGATCGGTCAGCGCCTGATAGGTCGGTTGATTGCGATCGGCCACGGGAATGCGGGTCAGTTCTGTCCATGGGCCATAGTGGATGTCATCCGCCCCCGTCGGCGCGCGCAAGGGTTCGCGGTAATACCAGCTCTGGTCGTAACGACAGAGAAACCCCGGCACGCCTTCACCGAACAAATCAACGCATTGGTGGCTCGCGCCGTCCTCGATGCCGGGCATGTTTTCGAAGGGGAAGAACGGGCTCGACTGCTTATTGAGTTCGAAGCCTGAATAGTCGAACTCCACCGGCGGCATGTTTTCCACGGCGCCGCTGGCGTCGTACGCTTGATAGTGAGCCGCTACGATTTGACTATAGGACCAGAGCGCTGTGCTGCGCGGGTAATCGAGTACCAGGCGTCGAACCAGCACCGGATTGGCCCCTAAATCGGGAAACTGATGAAACATCAATACTTGTTGGCAGAGGCGGCGAGTGCCCACTTCAAAGCCTTGACCATAGGAGGAAAAGGGGTCTGAGCGTGTCAGCCACGGATTAAGTGTGTCGCCGTCATAGACCGGTTTTTCCGTCAGGGCTTTAGTGCGCTCGCCGTAGTCGAATACCAGATGGAAGTGCCATGAAGGCGCTAATGTCAGTATGTTCCAGCCATACAAGTGCTGACTCGCTGCGAAGTTGCCATACAGCACGCGATGCAAGTAACGCTGAGCCCGGTAGTCGTGTGGCAGACCCGGGTCCTCAGACGAGTCCTCTGCTTTGTATTCGAAGCAAATGTGTTCACCGTGGGTGTTCATGCTTTCCTGCAACAACCAGGCAGCAACGCGTTGCGGGCCCTGCGGATCAGCCCGACGCGAGGTATCGGATTTACCGAACAGGTGAAGACTGCCATCGGCCCCATGCACCAGCCAGAAACCCTCGGGAGTGGTGTCGGAGCGCCAGAGTTCAATCAGATCGAACGAACTCTCGACCCGTGGCCAGTAGCGCACAACGCGGTGCTCGCCAATGGGGAGCTTGCGGTATTGAGTCTCGATTCTGGACTTGGGCTTGCCCTTGTCATCCAACTCGGGCATCAACTCCTCACCGCCGGGGCCGACCATGATGTCGACGTCGAGGTAATCAGGCACGCCCTTGCTGGTCCGGCGAGTGATGGCCCTGGTGCCCAAACGCCAGCCGATGCCGAACGGACCGTTACCGCCCTGGCTGTCATAGGCCAGCGCCATGGCGGGATCGAAACCGCGCCCTGCTGAAAGGGGCAGCGGCAACTCGAACGAGGCACTGCCCGTCACGCCGACCGATCCCCAGCTTTTGCCAATCGTGGCAATGGAAGCACTCTTGGCGATGGAGGGTTCAGTGATGCTCAGGGAGGCTTGCTCTTCCATGGGGCTGATCCTGTGTCGGCTTTGCGCTCTCCCGTAGCAACGGTGTCGCGTGATAGAGCGACGCTAACAAAATCAGGGGAAGGTGTGACCTGTCAGATCTGACAGGTGAGGCCGGTTTTTTTAGACCGAATACCGTGGGAAACACTGCGTTATATAGCGAATAGTAAAAGTGACACCCAAAAAAACGGCCGGGCCATCTAAAAGACGACCCGGCCGTATTGGCAGGCTGAAGCGCTTACTGCACTTCCACCGCCAGGCTTTCACTGATCTTTTTCTGCCAGATGGCAGGACCGGTGATGTGTACTGACTCGCCCTTGCTGTCGACCGCAACAGTCACTGGCATGTCTTTGACGTCGAACTCGTAGATCGCTTCCATGCCCAGTTCGGCGAAAGCCACCACGCGGGATTTCTTGATGGCTTGCGCCACCAGATAAGCCGCGCCGCCGACTGCCATCAGGTAAACGGCTTTGTGGTCCTTGATCGCTTCGATCGCGGTCGGGCCGCGCTCGGATTTGCCGATCATGCCCAACAGGCCGGTTTGCTCGAGGATCTGACGGGTGAACTTGTCCATCCGCGTGGCCGTGGTCGGACCGGCAGGGCCCACCACTTCTTCGCGCACCGGATCAACCGGGCCGACGTAGTAGATGAAGCGACCCTTGAGGTCCACCGGCAGGGTTTCACCCTTGTTCAGCATCTCGACCATGCGCTTGTGCGCAGCGTCGCGACCGGTGAGCATCTTGCCGTTGAGCAGGACGGTTTCGCCCGGCTTCCAGCTCTGCACGTCTTCCGGGGTCAGGGTGTCGAGGTTGACGCGACGGGCCGATGGGCCGGCTTCCCAGACGATTTCCGGGTAGGCGTCCAGCGGTGGCGCTTCAAGGGATGCCGGGCCGGAACCGTCGAGCACGAAGTGCGCGTGACGGGTGGCGGCGCAGTTCGGGATCATGCACACCGGCAACGAAGCGGCGTGGGTCGGGTAATCCATGATCTTCACGTCGAGTACGGTGGTCAGGCCACCCAGGCCCTGGGCGCCGATGCCCAGTTGGTTGACCTTCTCGAACAGCTCCAGACGCATCTCTTCGATACGATTCTGCGGGCCGCGTGCTTTCAGTTCGTGAATGTCGATGGACTCCATCAACACTTCCTTGGCCATGACGGCGGCTTTCTCGGCGGTGCCGCCGATGCCGATGCCGAGCATGCCCGGTGGGCACCAGCCAGCGCCCATTTCTGGAACGGTTTTCAGCACCCAGTCGACGATCGAGTCGGACGGGTTGAGCATGGCCATTTTCGACTTGTTCTCGGAACCGCCGCCCTTGGCCGCCACGTCCACTTCCACGGTGTTACCCGGAACGATGGAGTAGTGGATAACGGCCGGGGTGTTGTCCTTGGTGTTTTTACGAGCGCCCGCCGGGTCGGCAAGGATCGAGGCACGCAGGACGTTTTCCGGCAGGTTGTAAGCCCGGCGCACGCCTTCGTTGATCATGTCGTCCAGGCCCATGGTGGCGCCATCCCAACGCACGTCCATGCCCACGCGAACGAAGACGGTAACGATGCCGGTGTCCTGGCAGATCGGGCGGTGGCCGGTGGCGCACATCCGCGAGTTGATCAGGATTTGCGCCATGGAGTCACGGGCCGCTGGCGATTCTTCGCGCAGGTAGGCTTCGTGCATCGCCTGGATGAAGTCAACGGGGTGGTAATAGGAAATGAACTGCAGGGCGTCGGCAACGCTCTGAATCAGGTCGTCTTGCTTGATCACGGTCATGAGTCGCGCTCCTCTAAAAGACGGGAACATTCAATAAGGTGCTTGCAGCTTGGGTGCATCGGTCGGTTGCAAGCACCTTTCAAGGCACGCCGGGGCTGCTGGCGCGACGCTAAAAAGGCGCGGCAGTATAACGCGCCTCGGTTCCGGGCACACCCGCCGGTAGTCAATCGTTGGTCGCATACGCAAGTCGGTCGTGTGAATCCGATCCCTGTAGGAGCTGTGTAGGAGCTGTCGAGTGAAACGAGGCTGCGATCTTTTGATCTTGTCTTTAAAAAGCAAAGTCAAAAGATCGCAGCCTCGTTTCACTCGACAGCTCCTACATAGCTCTACACAGCTCCTACAATGGAAATCAGTCAGCGTTCTGACGCCAGTTTTCCGCCCTTAAAATTGAATGGTCATTTATCAGGCACGCTACTAAAGTGGCATTCGGTCTGTAGAGTAGGACACTCAAGCAGCCTCCCTTCGCACGGTGAGTCAACGATTGACCCATAACGCCATCCAGCGCTTGTTGCTCAAACGCTTTGCCCTCGCAGCCGGCACCTACGCCCTGGCCTTGCTGCTGTTGTGGCTGGCGTTTTTCACCGGTCATTACGATGAATCCCTGCCCAACGTGGCCATCGGCAGTGCGCTGGTGGTCATCAGTCAGGCGGCGTTGTTTGCGGTGTTTTACAGCGGCTGCAACCTGCGTTTTTCCGACCCCAGCCTGACCGAAGCGCAAGTGTTGCTGGGGCTGGGTTGGCAAACCTGGCTGATCGCCAATCTGGACGAGGCACGCGGCGCGTTCCTGGTGTTCTACGTGCTGATTCTGCTGTTCGGGTTGTTCCATCTTTCGCGCTTGGCCTTTTTGCGGTGCGCGCTGTTGGTGTTTTTCAGTTTCAGCGCGATCACGCTGTGGGAGGGCTACCACTTCCAGTTACCCGACCCGGCGCTGGCCGCGTTGCAGGTGTGCGTGCTGCTGATCGTGTTGGTCTGGCTGGAGCTTTATGCCCGTTACGTCCAGGCCTCCCGTCAACGCATGCGTCAGCGCCGATTTGCCTTGCAGGCGCATCAGGACACTCTGCGCGGGATGATGCGCCAGCTCGAAGACCTGGTGGCCACCGACGAACTCACCGGGCTGTTCAATCGCCGACATTTCCTGCGCCTGGCCTCCCGTGAGCTGAAGGCCATGGACGCTGGCGTCATGCATGGCCTGGCGCTGATCGACCTCGACCATTTCAAGCGGATCAACGATGTGCACGGTCATGCCGCCGGCGATCAGGTGCTGCAAGCCTTTGCTGGTGTGGCCACCGCCTGCTTGCGCGAGGGCGATGTGCTGGCCCGTTACGGTGGCGAAGAATTCGTCGTGCTGTTGCCCGATTGCAACGCCGAGCGCTTGACCTCCTGTTGCGAGCGGCTGCGCATTGCGTTCACGGATGTAGAACTGATCGGACTCAACGTCGCCCATCTCAGCTTGTCGGCGGGCATGACGTTGCTCGAACTGGGCGACGATCTCGATGAAGCCTTGCAGCGCGCCGATCAGGCGCTCTATCGCGCCAAGCGTGACGGCCGCAATCGTTGCGCGGCCGCGTGGGAGAACGTCGATGCCTGAGTTACGGGTCGGCGAACGCCAATGGTCGGTGGCGGCGGGCAGCAACCTGCTCGATGCGTTGAATCAGAACGGCGTGTCTGTGCCCTACAGCTGTCGCGCCGGCAGTTGCCACGCCTGTCTGGTGCAATGTGTCCAAGGGCTGCCGAGTGACAGCCGCCCCGACGCCCTGAGCGCAGACCAACGTCAGCAAGGCTGGCGCCTGGCGTGTCAGTGTCAGGTGGTCGAGGACTTGCAGGTGCACACCTTCGATCCTCAGCAGGACGGCCGCCCGGCCGAGGTGGCGGCTGTCGATTGGTTGAGCGCCAATGTGTTGCGTTTGCGCCTGACCCCTCAAAGCTCTTTGCGCTACAGCGCCGGGCAGCATCTGGTGTTGTGGGCGGGCAATGTGGCGCGGCCGTATTCATTGGCCAGCCTGCCGGAAGAAGACCGATTTCTGGAGTTCCACCTCGATTGTCGCCAGCCGGGGGAATTCAGCGACGCGGCCCGTCAGCTGAAAATCGGCGATTCGATCCGCCTCGGCGAGTTGCGCGGCGGGGCATTGCATTATGACCCGGACTGGAACACCCGACCGCTTTGGCTGATGGCTGCCGGCACGGGGTTGGGGCCGTTGTTCGGTATCTTGCGTGAGGCGCTACGGCAAGATCACCAAGGTGCCATTCGTGTCATTCACCTGGCCCATGATGCCGAGGAACATTACCTGGCCAAACCGCTGCAAGCCATGGCAGCCAGCCGCCCGAACCTGAGCATTGAGCTGTGGACAGCGGCCGAGTTGCCAGAGGCTTTGGCGCAACTGCGGCTTGTCTCCCGGCAAACCCTGGCCTTACTCTGCGGGGCCCCCGATAGCGTCGACGCCTTTGCCCGGCGCTTGTACCTGGCGGGATTGCCGCGCAATCAACTGCTGGCGGATGTCTTTGTTCTCCGTGGTTGAGCGCTGATTTTCAGACACCGAGACCACCATGAGCGATGCCATCCAGTTTGAACGTGAGCGTGGCCTGCTGACCCTGCGCCTCAACCGCCCCGACAAGAAAAACGCCCTGACCCGCGCCATGTACAGTCACTTGGCCGAAGCGCTGAAACAGGCGGATAGCGACCCCGAAATCAACGCCGTGCTGATCACCGGTTCTACCGAGTGCTTCACCGCTGGCAACGACATCGCCGACTTCATCCAGCAACCACCGAGCAACCTCGACAGCCCGGTGTTTCAGTTCATGCTCACCCTGCTCGAATGCCGCAAACCGGTGATCGCTGCCGTGGCCGGCGCGGCGGTGGGCATTGGCACGACGATGCTGCTGCATTGCGATCTGGTGTATGTCAGCCGCGATGCGCGCCTTCGCATGCCGTTCGTTAATCTCGGGTTATGCCCGGAGTTCGGCTCCAGCCTGATCCTGCCGCGACTGCTCGGGCAGGCCAAAGCGGCCGAGTTGCTGCTGCTGGGCGAAGGTTTCAGTGGTGAACAAGCCGCGCAGTGGGGCATTGCGACCGAAGCCTTGGACAGTGGCGCAGCGGTGTTAGCGAAGGCGCGGGAGATGGCGTTGCGTTTCGAGTCGCTGCCACCGGAAGCGGTGCGCATCAGCAAGCAATTGATGAAAGCCCCGGACCGGGAACAACTGCGCAAGGCAATAGAAGAAGAGAGCGCACAGTTCACCCAACGGTTGCGCTCGCCGGAAGCGATTGCTGCGTTGACCGGGTTCATCAAGCGCCACTGAATTTGGGTTGACCGGGCGGGCTTCATCGTCGGAACGCCGCCCGGAGCAAGCCCGCTCCCACAGGATCCGCGCCTTAGCTGAATGGCATTGGCCATTCATGGTGGGTTTTTGCGTTTTCGGGGGGGATGAAACAGACCAACGGTCACTTCTACTGTCAGTTCTGACAGTAGATTTTTCAGCCATCGAGGGGCTTAACTGTTCAAGTCACAAGGACGCAGACCGAGCCTGTTGCTTCGGTCTTCACTCATGGTTTGAAGGAGCAAGAACATGTCAGCACAACCTCACCTCGCCGGCAGTCTGGACCCTACCTTTGGTGATTCCGGCAAATTTTTCCCGGATTTTCCCGGCGCCGAGCTACTTAGTGTTAGCGCCTTGAAGACGGCCACGGATGGAAAAATCTATTTCGCCGGCGTTTACAGCACCGACGGTTTTGATGGGTACATGCTCGGACGCCTTGGTGCCGATGGTGCGCCAGACCTGACGTTCGGTAATGGTGGCTTGGTCACCGACTCGTTTGCGGGGCATGCCGATTCGAAAGTCAGTTCCATCTTGCTGCAGGAAGACGGGAAAATCCTGTTGCTGGGCTCAGCCTGTTTTGGTCGGTTGAGCACGTTGGCTCGTTATAACCACAATGGCACCCTGGATGTGGGCTTTGGTACGGGCGGACAAACCATTATCGACAGCGCCGATGATGCTTCTCTCGACCAGCAGGATCAGGATGCGAAAACCAATGCCGGTGGGACATCTGCCCCTGCACAACTGTTGCCGGACGGGAAAATCCTGCTATGCAGCTATCAAACTTATGTTCGTCCCTTTCAGGGCCGGATTTACAGACTCCAGAGCAACGGTGCGCTTGATTCGAGCTTCAATGGTGTCGGCTACATTGTCGTCAGCCTCCCCGATGGCTCGGATTCCATGGTTTACATCCGTAATGTATTGGTTCAAGCGGATGGTAAATACTTGGCGTGCGGCAATTACAAATCAGCGGAGCTTGCCTTCGTCGCTCGCTACACCCCTGACGGCCGTCTGGATCAGTCCTTTGGCGATAAAGGTTTCGTCAGTGTCAAGTCAGACTCAGGCAAGCTAATGCGCTTTATCGACATGGCGCTACAGCCCAATCAGCGAATTCTTGCTATCGGCACCACTCTTACCGAACCCTTCGAAGGGTTGATGGTCAGCCTTGAACCCGATGGCAGCCCCAACATTCAGTTCAACAGCGGCCGTCCGCTGTATACCCGGCTAGATAACAAACAGACCGAGTGGGGCAATGCAGTATTGCAAGCCGACGGCAAGATCCTGGTCTCTGGCGCCATAGAAAACCAGGACGTCAATTTCTACTACGCGGTGCTGGCCCGCTATGATTTCAATGGCACGCTGGATCCAGCGTTCAACGACACCGGTTGGCTTCCTACAGGGTTCAGTGCAGACAACCAAAACGTCGCCATGACATCGCAACGCGACGGGAGGATTCTGATCGCTGCTAGGGATAAGAATAGCCGTCCGGTGATTCTGCGTTATCTGCCCTAGTGTTCGATGGGCGATGAAGTCGCCTTTTGAATGAAAAGTTGCGCAGCCCAGGCTGCGCCACTTTGCTTGCCAGCGTCATTGCTGCTACGTAATCAGTGCGATGACGTTCAATAACGTTGTGTCCGGAGACCCGGAGTAAGACGAAAAAAAGCCCCATCATTCACATGACGGGGCTTTTGTTTTTCAGCAACCGGTCACTCAGACCATCGGGTCGCCAACGTGCAGGATTTTCATCCCGTTGGTGCCACCGATGGTGTGGTAGCTGTCGCCCTTGGTCAGGATGACCCAGTCGCCTTTTTCGACTACGCCGCGTTTGAGCAACTCGTCGATCGCAGCCTGGCTGACTTGCTCAGGCGGCAGGGACGCCGGGTCGAACGGTACGGTGTAGACGCCACGGAACATGGCCGCGCGGGCCTGGGTTTCGCGGTGCGGGGAGAACGCGTAGATCGGTATCGAGGAACGGATGCGCGACATGATCAACGGCGTGTAGCCACTTTCGGTCAGCGCGATGATCGCCTTCACACCCGGGAAGTGGTTGGCGGTGTACATGGCCGCCAGGGCGATGCTTTGGTCGCAGCTTTCGAAGACCTTGCCGATGCGGTGGCTGGAGGTCTTGCTGGTCGGGTGCTTTTCAGCGCCGATGCAGATGCGCGCCATGGCTTGCACCGCTTCCAGCGGGTACAGGCCGGCAGCACTTTCAGCCGAGAGCATCACGGCGTCGGTGTAATCGAGCACGGCGTTGGCCACGTCGGACACTTCGGCGCGAGTCGGCATCGGGTTCTGGATCATCGACTCCATCATCTGGGTCGCCACGATCACAGCCTTGTTGTGGCGGCGTGCGTGCAGAATGATTTTCTTCTGAATGCCCACCAGCTCGGCGTCGCCGATTTCCACACCGAGGTCACCACGAGCCACCATGACGGCGTCGGAGGCATTGATCAGCGCGTCGAGGGTTTCGTCGTCGGCCACGGCTTCGGCGCGTTCGATCTTCGCCACCAGCCAGGCAGTACCGCCGGCTTCGTCGCGCAGTTGACGGGCGTATTCCATGTCGGCGGCGTCACGCGGGAAGGACACGGCGAGGTAGTCGACCTGCATCTCGGCAGCGAGCTTGATGTCGGCCTTGTCTTTTTCAGTCAGGGCCGGTGCGGTCAGGCCGCCACCGCGACGGTTGATGCCTTTATGGTCGGACAGCGGGCCGCCGATCAGCACGGTGCAATTCAGTTCGGTGGCATTGGCGGTATCAACGCGCATGACCACGCGGCCGTCGTCGAGCAGCAGCTCGTCGCCTACGCCGCAGTCCTTGACCAGATCCGGGTAGTCGATGCCGACGACGGTCTGGGTGCCTTCGGTCAGAGGATGGCTGGTGGAGAAGGTGAATTGATCACCGATCTTCAGCTCGATCTTCTTGTTGGCGAATTTGGCGATACGGATTTTCGGGCCTTGCAGGTCACCCAGCAGGGCGACGAAGCGGCCGTGCTTGGCGGCGAGGTCACGCACCAGCTTCGCGCGAGCCTTGTGCTCGTCGGGGGTGCCGTGGGAGAAGTTCAGGCGGGCGACGTCCAGGCCAGCCAGAATCAGCTGTTCGAGAACTTCCGGCGAGTTACTGGCCGGGCCAAGGGTAGCGACGATTTTGGTGCGACGGACGGACATGCATAGACTCCTGAGTTCAAGCGCTGAGTGAGGCTACTATGCTCCGGGGGTGTAGTCATTGTTCATGTGCACTACTTATTCGTTTCTTTATTGAATCGAACATTCCTGAAAGTTTTCAGCCTCGCCGATTTCAATAGACCTACCGTTTGTCGACACTGTTAGTTCTAACAGGTAGGCAGGCGCTTGGGGGCGGGGTTGAATGCGCTGGAGCCTCGTCAAAGGGTGACGAGTCAAGGAGATGACAGCATGACCACAGATACTCAGGTACTGCCTGCGCCGGTAATCACTGAACCGGAAGAGGGCGAAAGAGCGGAACGCAGGCACAGATTCATGGGAACCGGCAAGTCAGGGGCCGAAGTTGTCGTTACAGCGGAAGGAAGCAACGTTGAGGTTCTGCGAACCATCGTGTCGGATGGTAAATGGTCAGGTACCCCTGATAAAGATCTGCCCGAGGGTACGAATAGAATTACTGCATCCCAGCGCGTTAACAGCGACTATTCGATTCCGTCGCCGGTTCGAACATTTACGGTCAAATGACCGGAACGTCTTCGTTCATTTGCAAGCCCACTGAGCCTTGGCGGTTCAGTGGGTTTTTTCGTTCGGTCCAGACTGAGTGCCGCACCTTCAGTTGATACTCCGAAGCGGTTGGTTCGTTACCCCATGTCTTTTGCTGCTACTACACGTTCAACTCCATCACCCGATCATTGAAGATTTCCGCCAACGGGTCGATACAGAGCTCAAGACAGGAGAACCCCCATGCGATTCGTGCTCATTGCCGCCCTTGCCATCAGTGCCCTCAGCGTCACGGGCTGCACCCGTTGGTCGATGAACCATCATTTGAATAACGCCTACAGCGCCTATGACCGTGGCAATTGCGAGCAAGTAACGCTCGAGCTGTCCAAAGTCGAACGCGCCAGCCGCGCGCGCCCTTACGTGTGGCCGGAAGTGTCGATGCTGCGCGGGCTGTGTCTGGAGCGGCAGAAGCTGTTTGTCGATGCGGCTCAAACCTACCAGTTCATCATCGCCTCGTACCCGCAAAGTGAATACGCCTACCGCGCCCGCGCCCGCCTGGAAACCTTGCAGTCGCTGGGCCACTATCCGCTGCGCAGTGCTGCTGCGGTCGTGCGCCCGACGCAGTTCTGATTGTCAAAGGCTGGCTCACCGGTGGTGGTGAGCTATAGTCGAATAGTCGGTTTAGAGCCTTGCCTCTCATCGACGCAACACCTGTGATCGGCAGGAGTAAGCGGCAGCGGCTTTATGGACTGTCGCACCGGGATCGGGGAGAGCGCGCCCATGCCTCTGTATAAAAAGAAGCAGGCCCGTTCCGAAGCATTAGTGCGGCTCTGCTTAAGGGCCTTGCTGGGCCATTTGCGCATGTTCACTGACCGCCGGATCGAGCGGCATCAACTGCCGTATTTTCTAAAAGTGTTCAACAGCGTCACCGACAAACCCATCGGCTTTCTGGGCAACGTGTCCGAAGACGGGCTGATGCTGATCAGTCAGTTGCCGATGATGATCGGCGCCGATTTCGATTTGCGCCTGAAAATCCCCGCCAGCAACGGCTGCATGCAGGTCATTGATCTTCAGGCGTGTTGCCTGTGGTGCCATGAAGACACGACCCCTCACCACTACGACGCCGGGTTCAGCCTGCAACGGGCGCCGCCGGAATATGGGCAACTGGTCAGCGCCTTGAAGCAATACTTCAGTTTTCAGCCGTTGCCTGCTTCGGCATGAGTGCTGCGGTGCCTTAACTATTGCTATCGCGAGCAAGCTCGCTCCCACAGGGTCTGGCGTTGTTCACAAAACGTGTGTTCACCGCAGATCCCTGTGGGAGCGAGCTTGCTCGCGATGGCGTCAGTGCAGACAACCAATTACTAACAGCTAAGCCGTAGCAATCGCCTGCTCGTTCTCCAACGACCTCTCCACCAGCCTCAACGCCTCAGTCCGCGGCTACATTTCCTTGCGCCGCAGGAAAGTGACGGGGTGTAGGGTGACCGCTCGTCGGGACTGTCATATCTGACAGGTAGGCAGGGTTATCTCGGTTTGGCTTAAATGTCTCCAGACAAATGGCGGTTTTCCCACCACTGGAGACATCGATCATGTTGGATCAACCAGATCAACCAGATCAACCAGATCAACCAGATCAGACCATTAATCTCCAATACCGACCTCTAACCCGGCCTCTTCCTGGCGCTGGGGTTTCGCGTCTGGATTTCTCCATTAAGGGGCCTTCCGGACAGTCTTCAAGCGACGTTCAAGTTGACTTGCATTTCAAGCGTAACGGTACTCATGTCGGTAACGATAAGATAAATATCTACACCAACCCTTTTGAAACTAAGAGCGTGTTTACACGGCCAGGAATTTATAATGTCCATTACACGTACCTGAATAGGGACTCTGATAGGTGGTCTTATTGGTACGATTCAGGGGCTTTTTGCGTCATGGACCCGGTCGCTATTAATCAGATACCGCCGATTTTGTATGAAAGAAGGCCCACGTTTTCAGGAAGTGGCCAGGTATACTCGTTTGTGCAACTTGTCAGGGCGGACAATCATTCTGTTGTTCTAAGCAATCGCAGTTTGGTTTCTTCATTTGGGCGTTGGGAGCTGTCGCTCAATCAGGATCTGCCCCTAGGCAATAACTCGATTAAGGTTAGCCAGTGGGAAGCCGGTTACACCCCGATCTACTCTGCTGCACGCAACTTCTTTGTACTCAGGAGGACGGTCATCACCTCACCCACTGCGAATCAGCTCGTGGCGAGTCACGAGATAGTCTTCAGGGGCGAAACCCACCCAGACGCCAGGCTTGTTGTGGTCAGGGCGACCAATCATTGGAATGAGTTCAGCCCGGCCATTCCCGCTCCAGGCTCCGGCAATTGGGAAGCGCCGCTGAATGTAACGCTGCCAAGTGGCGACGTGAGTGTGCAGGCTCAATATATAGTGAGCGGTGCCCCTCTCGGCTATTCGGATGCCGTGACTTTTAAAGTGTTAGGTGTGCCGGCCATCAGTACTCCCGCTGCCAGTAGCGAGCAAGAGCAGATATTTACCGTTACTGGTAACAATGGGCTAACCGGTGCCAAGGTCGAAATATACAAGGACGCGTTGAGCGGCAAGGTCGGTGAAAGCGGCGTGTTAACGGGGGCGAACTGGACCGCTGAAGTCACTGTGGACCCGGGGAGCCAATCTCTGGTTGCGTTACAAAAACATAGCGGGAAACAGTCACTACGCGGCGCCCCCCGCACCTTCAAAGTCCGACCACCCCAGTTATCGCCAATCACTGTTACGCACCACAACAACAACTCAACCGTCCGGTTGTCCGGCACAGGGTATCCGGGGGCGCTCGTCCACATCCATTACAGCAGCAATACCTCCCCCCCATTTGAGGGAGTTCCCGTTGCCGATAACAGGACATGGTCAAAGGACATCGTGGGTCTTTTGCCAAGCCTTGCTCTATATAAATTCGGCGCACAGCAGAGCGTTTCTGACGGCGGCAGTGGTCAGATCAGGAGCACGGGGTGGACGTTGGTGTCGGTGACGGTGATTACGCCCAAACCGACCGTCGACGCTCCGACGCTGAGCGGACAGATCCCTACGTTCAGTGGCAGGCGCAATGTTTGGGGCGATAACAGGGTCGCTATCCAGATCACGCTCAACGACGCCGCAAACCCGAATATTCCGGATCTCATTGCCGTGTCGGGCGAGCCATGGCGCACCACGGCGACCGGCAAAATTGCCCCAGGCAGTTACACCGTCAAGGCGCGGCAAGGAGTAAATAACCGCTGGTCGGAGTTTACGGTGCTGACTGAGAAGCTGATTATCCAGCCCGATCTGCCGGAGCTTTTCTCCCCGGCCGCTGGAGTTGAAACGCAACAGACTGTGCAGTTTCATGGCAAGACCTGGCCCAATGCCCAGGTCGTCGTGCGCTTTAAAAATGGCGAGCCGATCAGGACGGTGAGCGCCAATGGAAGTACGGGCGAATGGAGCTTCAACTACACATTACCTCTGGGGCTGGTCGAGGTTCAGGTGCTATCGACGTTTGGTGGACAGACGTCGGAGGTGAAGAATCAATCCTTCCCGGTCAAGACCCCACCCCCGACGATTAACTTTCCGACCGCCAACAACAATGAAGTCCCTCCGAAACCGGTCATAGAAGGCACCGGGATTGCAGGCTGCTGGGTTCATGTTTACTCGTGGAACACGGATCTCCAGTTAGGCCGAGACCAAGTGGGCACGGACAACACATGGAAGGTGACCCTCGACGAACAAAACCTCGGTGATGTGCGTATTTATGCCAAGCAGATCTTCAATACGACCTATGCATCCAATGAGACTGATGCACTGCTGATCAAGGTGGTTGTGCCGTCCCCCTCCATTGAGGCGCCTGTAAATGGTACGAGACCCGCGCGGACCTTTACCGTCAGCGGCGAGGGTGGTTGGCCGGGGGGTGTCATCGACCTGACACTCAATGGGCAGCCGTCGACCTATAAGGACATTCAAGTGCAAACCGACGGTTCATGGCAGGAGGAGGTGACCTCCGTGGTGGGTTTGCTCGAGATCAAGGCAATCCAACGGTACAAGGGCGTTCCCTCCAAAGACAGTCTCACCTGTTCGGTGACAGTGGTGCCTGCCGTGCCGGTGATTGATACGCCCAGAGAAGGCGAACTGATGTCTGAGACGGTTGTGTTTTCCGGGTTCGGTTATGCAGGGGATTCGGTGAGGCTTTATCGCAGGGGACTCCCGTTCGAGACGCATCGCCCTGTCCCTGTCAGCCCACGGGGAACATGGTCGTTTCCCCTTCGTTGGGCAGAGCCCGGAAAGCCCTTTACCGTTACCGTGGAACAGATCGCGCCCGGTAATTATGTATCGGACATGTCCCCAAGCCGTAACTTCACGCTGCTCTCGACAGCCCCGACCATCACCGCCCCTGTAGAGGGCGATTGGGTCGGTGTCAGACCAGAGTTCAGTGGTTTGGCAACGCCTGGGGCCACCATCAGCGTCGCCTCATGGTTTGACACCGCTAACCTGCTGGCGCCGCCAAAGGCAGCTGATGACAAGGGCGTATGGAAAGTGACGGGCAACCAGAGTCTGCCCGTCGGCGCGGCGTGGGTGGTCGTGCGCCAGACCCTGCCGGACGGTACGGCATCGGAGTGGGCCGAGAGTGGGCGTTTTATGGTGGAGGAATAGCCACCGGTTTGAAGCGCCCGCGAGGGTGATTGATTTCGGTTGATACCTCGCTGTCCCCCTATGGCCCTCTTGTGAGGGCCATTTTTTCTGCTTTCGCTGGCTTTCAAGGGCCATGCATCCCGACCAGCGGTCATCACAACTGTCAGTTATGACAGTAGACCGCACCTCATCAGCAAGCGCTAAATCGAGTTGTCTAGAGCACCCACCCACTCACGGGTGAAGTTCGGCATTGGTTTTTGCCTGAGGGGGAAATACCGCAATGAATACATCTGACAATCGGCCGATTCATCAATTGATCAAGGCGGTGCTGGGGGAGCAGCGCATTGGCATGTTCGGGCCTTTCGATGACTACATCGCGCAAAACCCCAGCGTGTTCGACCTGATAAAACTAGGGCCTACCGGGTTAGAGAAGCTTGGCCTGAGTCAGGAAGAAGCCCACTCCCTGATAGTCCGAGGCGATGCCCTGGCCCTGTACATCGCCAGGGCGTTTCGTGAACAGAGCCTGAGGCCGGACGGCCCGAATGCGCAGAGCGCAGGGTGGGTGATAACCAAGGTTCCGACCTACGCAGAGTTGTTCAAGCCTGATTTCTCCGCCTGCAGCCCGGTCAATGCTCTTGAGTCCAGCGCCTCGACGACTGCCTATATGGTAGAGCTGCGCGAGTGGGTGCGCGACAAGCTTATCCCCCTCGGCGATGACGATCGAACGCTACCGCTGAGGGTACGACGGCCGGATGTGGACAAGCATCTGATCGACCCTATGGCGGTGAACCGCACCTTGTCCGCGCTTGAGATCGTCAATCGGGTACTCGAAGCTCAAATCAGCGCGAAACATTCGAATGACAGCATCGATGACTTGCTGCGCCGCACCCGCTTTCACAATGGCCTGCCCTTTGACCCGGATTGGGCAAGCATTATCTATGTCATCAAGGCCGCGCTCGGCAGCGGCTCGTTGGGTGAGCTCGTTGGTCGTACGGACACGGACTATCCGTATTTCAAGAACCCGGGGGCACGCGGCAGCAAGTCTGATATTGCACTGCGCCAGAGTACCGATTTCGGGCCCATCCGGCAGGCGCTGCTGCTGGAGGCTCCGTATTTCCCGCTCAACGGCACTCAGGCCGCGAAGCCGTTACGACGGGTCGATCCCCGGACCCGGTTGATCGATCCAGACCCTGACAAGTCTGCTGCGGATTTTTATCCGGAGAATTTCGGTCGAATTGGCCTTATTGATGTGCGCCAGTTATGGGCTTTTTCCATGGCGACACAACTTGCCCCGGCAGGTGTCGAGGCGCTTTTGGGATTGGCAGCCTTTGCCCCCACACTCTCTGAAAATGCCCCCGCGCTGGTAGATCCGGAGAAACCTGATTCCGGGGCGTATTTCGGGGCGGCGTTTATCCATGCGGAGCAAGGTCCGGCGATTACCTTGGTCCGGGGCGGGCCGGGGAACAATTTCGAGCTACACAATGTGGGTGAGGAGCCCAAAAAGCACCTTGAACACCGCATGGACCGCATCAACCGCAAGTGCCGTCTGGACCGCTGGCTGGGTTTGCCCAGCAACGAGGTCGACCAACTGCTGATGGCGGCGATCCACGCCGAACGGCGTGAGGGCCTTACCACCTCGGTGTGGATCACCGATAACACACTGCGGGCCCTGGGGCTGTTTCAAGTGTTGCGCACGGACTATGAATGCAGCGCCGAAGAATTCGCCGCGTTCATCGATGTGATGTCGGTGTACGGGCGGGACGAGGTGCTGTCCCACTTCGACCGTGTGTATAACCGGCAGTCGCTGTACCTCGAGCCCTTGAAGATCGATGACGTCGAGTTCGCGATCATCCCGAGGACCGAGGCCGATGAGCGCACGGTGCAGCAGATTTGCAGCGGGTTGGAGATCAACTTCGAGACCTATCGTTACCTGGCGACCGTGATTGCCAAGGCCTTTGACCTCAAGACCCATCTGATACGCAACCTGGAAGTGTTCTCCAGTTTTTATCGGTTGGTCAGGCTGGCTCGGCTGTTAGGGGTCACCCCGGTCGAAGCGACGGCGTTGCTGCAGACCCTGGGCGAAGGGGATGACTGGGTGGCGCAGCTGGCGGGTACCCCGCGAGTGGCGACCTACATGGGCGGTGAAAGCACGGATGTGTTGAGTGTGATACGGGCCCTGATGGACAGCGTGCGCTGGTCTCGCAGTTACAATATCGGCGTGTTGTGGCTGGTGCAGAACGTGAACCCGGTGGTGGTGCCGGCGGTCTGGTCCGAGGCGCAGGAGCGCTTGTTCCAGCAACTGCACAGCCAGGTGAAACCGGTGCGGTTGGTCGAGGCCATGTTGCTGGAAGAAGGGGTACCGGCACTTGTCGACAATATAACGGGCGAAAACAGAAGCTGGTTGCCGCTGTTTGACGCCTTGGTGGATGAGCACGGCCTGGTGATGGGGGAGCACGAAGAAACCGAGGAGCAGTATCTGGAGTACGCGCAGGACCAGATCATGGAAGTGCTTAAAAATGAGATGCCCGGTGAGGGCGAGCCTATCACACGTGAGCGCGAGCGTATTCAGGCACTCCTCCTGTCGGTGCTGCTGCGCATCAGGGCCGAGCAGCACTCCGTGGTGCAGGAAGCGCTTGCCGTGTTTCTCGGCCTGCGCTCGGAGCTGGTGCCGTGGGTGCTGTTCTGGGCTCAGGGCCACGCGTATCCGTTGTTGCAACAGGCCATGACGATGGGCCCGGGCGACAAGCGCCGCTCACTGGAAGAGCCGGACCCGGCAGATCCCTTTCTTGAAATGCTGGCAGAGCTGGAGCGGCGCAGCAAAGTGGCGACCGGACTGGCGCTGAGCCCCGAGCTGCTCGCCACGCTCCTGACGGGCGATCAGTACCAATGGTTCAGTCTGGAGAGCCCCTATGAGATGTCGATCAAGACCGTCTATTTTCTGGCGTTCTATGGCCGAATGATAACCTTGGCCCGGCAGCCTGAAGCCCAGATACTCGACTACTTGCGTCAGGTCAATCAACTGCCTGATGACCTCTCTGAGGACGGGATGCGCCTGGTGCGCGATGCCGCGGCCGACAAGCTGGCCGCGTATTTTGGCTGCGGGATCCGGCATGTGCTCGAATGCGCGGATCAGGCGAACCCGGTAGACCCGGACAGTGAGGTTCCGGCAAGACCGCTGCTGCGCACGCTTGCCCATCTGGACCTGTTGGTTCGCACCCTGGAGCTGTCGAGGCAAGGGCTGGATGCAACCACCGGGTTTATGTTGGGCCGTCTCACACCCAGGGATCTGGAGTCGGTCTATACCGCCGCCGCACAAACCGCGCTGGAGAGCCTGGCCAAATCAGCTACCTTGAAAATCGTCGAGGAGTCTGGCGAGGTCGGGCAGAGCGTCACTACGCGTTGCACCGTCGATTCGACCACCTTGATTGCCAACCTGGCGCAAGAGGTCGCCGTGTTCGACATCACCTTGCTCGATTTCTACGGTGAACCGCTCAAGGGTGTTGATATCGAATGGACCACGGATCTGGGGTATCTGCTCGACTCCACATCCAGGACCGACCACCTGGGACGCGCCACGGCCCGTCTGCAGGCGGGCGCGGGAATGGGCACGGCCCATGTCCGCTTCAACCTGCTGATGCGCGATCCAAGCTATGCACCGTCGGTGGTGATTGGCTGCGATGAAGCATCGCTCAACTTCCCATCGGAGCTCATGTCGAAGCTGCCCAATGATCCGGTTCTGGCAGGGCACCTCACAGAGGTGGAGGTCTACGCAACGCTGGTCGACATGTACGGCAATCGTGCCGCCTTACGACCGGTTGCCTGGGCGACCACCCATGGCCGCATCCGCCCCAGTGAGACCTTTACCGATAAAAATGGCGTCACCCGCGTCAGGATCTCCAGCCTGAGCGCAGGTGAGGCCAAGGTCTCGGTGACGTACCCGAATACTGAACACAGCGCGGACTTCAACGGGAAAATCACCTTTGAGGAGCGGCCGCGGATTCTCGATAAGCCTTACGCCATTAGTCAGGCGGTGCAGGGTCAGGTGCTAAAAATGCAGTGCAAGGTGGTCGGGCTCGGTGGGCAGCCGGTAGAGGGCGAGACCGTCAATTGGTGGACTAGCGAGTCAACTACCAGACACCCTGTAGAGAGTTCTGACGATGGACTGTGTACATTCGAACTCACGCCGCGGCCGGGCGGGCTGACCGTCTATGCGCAACGGGGCACTGACTCCGTTATGAGCGTTGAAATTTGGGTGGCGAATGACGTCTTCATCCCGAGTTACTCCGTGGACTATCGGCTTCCAGTTGCCGGTGCTCGTGAGCCCAGCATGCTCTGGATTGATGTCAAGGTGCAGAACACCCCGGCAGCACTGGGCGTCGCCAACTATCCGATCGAATGGAAGGTCGAAAGCGTCCCGGCAGGCAACGGATTTCCAACCACCGAGGTCATCACGACCAATGCCGAAGGCCGTTCGAACTTCCCGTTCAAACAGCCAAGGCCTGGCAAGTACCGGGTTACGGCAACGTTGGTAGGCAAAGAAGACAAGACACAGCTGTTCGAGCTGACGGTCATTCCGGCCTTCGTATGGAAGGTCAAACTGATCCCCACGCGTCCATCCGGGCCCGAGCAGATCATCCTTCCTGGCACTGGTCAGTTCGAACTGTTCCGAGGCGAAGAGTATGAGCTCGAGATCGTTCCCGATGACCTTGTGCCACTCAAGGACTCCCAAGGCGCGTTGGGCTGGAGTTCCGATTACACGAGGAAAGCCCTGGGGCTGGAGTTCGATCCGCCACTCGCCGCGCACTTTACGTTTGAGGGCGATCAGAAGCAGACCTGGACCATCAAGGCGGGCGACCTCAAGAGCGGCACGTTCCAGCTGGGCTTGCTCTGTGACCGGCTCAATGAGGCCTTGATCCTGGAGGGGACATTGAGTAAGCGCCCATTGCCCAAACGACCGCGCTCGGCCTGAGGCCCGGCACTATCGAATCATTGATCGGGCGGTGCCTGCCCGAACCTACTGTTGGCCTGCCGTGGCGTTGCGTCGCCACGGGTCTGGCCCCTCAAGCGTCGCGACAGGGAGCAAGAACGTGGACAAACTCCATATCGATGAACTGGCGGAACTGCGCAGGGATGCGCTGGTGCAATACATTCTGGGCCAGAAAGCCTGGGAGGGCGCGGTGGCCCTGCTGACACCCAATGATCTGTATGAATACCTGATGACCGACCCACAGGACAGCGCCAAGCTGCAGGCGACCTGGGTTTCGGCCCTCGTCAGGTGCCTGCAACAGCATATTCAAGCGGTCTACAGCGGCATGGAACCCGGTTACGAGGACAGCCACTTCGACGAGGAGGATTTGCAACACTGGTATCAGATTCTCAGTCACTACGGCACCTGGGCCGGTAACCAGATGCTTATGGACTATGCGGAGAACTACATCGTCCCGTCGCTGCGCCTGAAAAAAACCGCATTGTTCAAGGCCCTTGAAAACAGCCTGAACCAGATGCGCCTCAGTACCGGCTCCGTGCAGTTGGCCCTGCAAGAGTACTTGCAGAGCTTCCAGCGCACCTGTGATCTTGAAGTGATCAGTGGCTACATCGATGGCGGCAATTACCAGGACGCGCCGTATTACTTTATCGGCAGAGAAAGAACCCCTCCCCACGCGTATTACTGGCGCAAGGCTCGGGTCGAGCTGACCGATACCACCCCAACGCTCAACCCCACGGCCTGGGGCGAGTGGCAGTTGATCGATACGGGGGCGACGGGCAAGGTGCTGGATATCCGTCCGGTGCATTGCGGGGGCCGCCTGATGCTGGTCTGGTGTGAATGGCGAGATCGGCAGCTGGATAGTGAGGGGCGGGTGAGCGTGCCTTGGTCTCTGGAGATAAAGGTCACGCATGCCGGCCTGAATGGCCAGTGGTCACCGCCCATGACCTTGCATCAGCGTGACTGTGATCACGATGTCTCCAAGGGCCGGATGACCGCGGTGGTCTTTGGCGGCGGTGACCCTCGTGCTGACCGCCTGGCGGTTTGCTACACCAATCGCTCATCCCTGACAGCGGTCTCGGCGCTCAAGGACATAGAGATTCATGTCAACCTCGATACGATGTTTCGCAAGGTAGCGGACGACCGGCTGGCGATGCTGGCGTTGACCTTTGCCCGTTTTCAGTCGCCGGACACCTTGCAGCACAAAATCCTTCCGACAGATCTCTCGCCCATCACTATCGGGTTTACGAAGGATGTTGAAGGCAGCATCAATGATCAGCTGTCGCTGGAGGTGATCCACACGCGCGAAGCTGATGGGGGTAAGGTCTGGGACGTCTTGCGGGTTCGCGGGCGTTGCGATGCCGTGAGGGAGGACCGGCGCGCGATCAAGACGCTGTCCATTGGCTGGCAAGGGCGTGCTTCAGTGACAACTCCGGTGTTTGATATCCGGCTGGTCGAAGCGGGGGAGGATCGACTCACGGTCACCTTCAGCACTTCTGCTAAACCGGCCGCCGCTCTTGAGCTGAAGTTCAACGCGGTGCTATTTCATTCGTTTGCCGTTGCTGATTTCAAGGAAACCGAGGCCGGTACAGATGTCTGGGTCGCAACTGCCGTCACTAAAAAGTTGTCAGCAGCGCAATTGTCGGCACTGATGGTGATGACGCCAGAAAAGATTTTGACCGGCGCGGGTTTTTCGGTGCCGCTGTTGGGAGAGACGCTGGCGAACGAGACCAATCAGCTCGTACCGAAGATTTTCTACGCCGCGGCGCCCTTCATACTGAGTTTTTCTGCCAGAACCGTGATCGACCCTCCAGACTGGACCGCGACCGGTGAATTGAACGGTGACTTCGCAACGCCCTGGTTGGTTTACCGCAGGGATATTGCGGCCGTTTCAACCCTCGCCACGTTCCCCATTGATTCGCCGATGGCATTCACCTTTGGTGTAGTGGGCTCAGACCTGGCATATGGACGAAATGGCTATCAGGTGACCCTGACCCGTGCCTCACAGCTGTATGACATTCCTTCCATCGACAACAGCAACCCTGACGCGGCGCAGTTCCTGAGTTTCAATAAATCTGCTCAGGCCCTCAAGTTTGTCCGTCTGAACTCCAAGTTCGGCCCGGTGCTGGTAGAGCGCGCAGCGATCTCAACCGACGCGGTGCTGGCCTGGGACATCCAGCATGTCGAAGAACCTCCACTACCGAACGGGACTGTTGAAACGAACGGGCCGTTCGATGGCTGCAATGGCTTGTTTTTTTGGGAGCTGTTTTTCCACCTGCCGGACCTGGTGGGGTCACGCCTGATGGAGGAAGGCCGTTTTCGCGAAGCGCAAGGTTGGTTCGAATACATTTTCAACCCGCTGGCGCGGGCGATAGAGGCGGATCCAGATGATCTTGACGTCATCCCGGCCCCTCCTTTCTGGCGTTGCCGTCCCTTGAACATTCCCCTCAATCCGGCCTATGAGGCGTTTGCCCCCCACGACCCGGATGCGATCGGATATACCGCACCGGTTCACATGCAAATCGCCATTTTCATGCGCTATGTCCGCAACCTGATTGCCTGGGGCGATGGGTTGTATCGCCAGTTGAGCCGCGACAGCATGGTCGCCGCCAAACTGTGCTACGTCAGAGCGTTATCGTTGATGGGCGAGGAGCCGGATGTACGCACGGCCAACGCCTGGACGCCGGCCAAACTGGAGGATTTATTGGAACAGATCCGGGGGCGGGAAGACCTCAAGGCGTTCGAGGCTGCTTTTGACCTCCACCAGGCGGAGGTCCCGTTGGGCATGTCGGCCACGCCTCGGTTGGGTTTGCTGGGCAGCGGTGTTTTCCGGCCTCCGGTCAACGAGCAGTTGATAGCAGTCTGGGCCATTCTCAAGCAACGGCTGGCCAACCTGCGCAACGACCTGACGATCGATGGCAAGCCGCTGTCGATTCCGCTGTTCGACGCGCCGGTCGAGCCGCTGGACCTGTTGCGGGCGCAGGGGCAGGGGAACTCGGGCGTGCCACGCAATCCTGGTGGCCAGGTGCAGGTGGTGCCGCATCGCTGGCGTGTCATGCATGAGATGGCCCTGCGTGGAGTACAAGCCCTCGCCGAGTATGGCGATCAGGTTCGCCTGTGCCTGGAGCAACGTGACCGCGGGCAACAAGAGGAACTGCAGCAGAAACAGATGCTTGAGCTGGGGAGCTATGCCAGGACTGTACAGATGGAAACCATCGCTCAGTTGGTGGCGACTGAAGCCTCCTTGAGGCAGAGCGAGGTCATGGTCAAGGCGCGGGCGGATCATTACACCAAATTGGCCGATCCCAAAGAAGGAGGAGGGGTGTCGCAGGCCGAGTATGACGTTCTGGAAAAAACCCTGTTGGCGAAAAGTGTTGGCCTGGGTGCAGCGGCCCTGCAGACGGTTGGGGCTGGGCTCGATGTGCTTCCCAATATTTTTGGGGTTGCAGCTGGTGGCTATCGATTGGCGGCTATTCCCTATGCCATCGGCTACGGTATCCAGGTTGCTGTAGATGCCTTGTTGATCGAAGCCGAGGAGACCGGAATCAACGAGCAGTACCGGCGTCGTCAGGTGGAGTGGGAATTGGCCCGCGACCAGGCGGGCCTGGAAGCCCAGACGCTACGCAAGCAGATCGAGGCCCAGCGACATGCCATCAACGCAGCCCGGGCCAGCCTGGAGCAAACCGACCTCGCCAATGCCCACGCCCAGCAACTGTTTGCGTTCTACAAGAACCGTAGCACCAGTCAGGCGCTTTACAGCTGGATGCTGGGGCAAATGAAAACCTTGTACTTTCAACTCTACGATGCCGTGGTTGCGCTGTGCCTGAGTGCCGAGACGTGCTGGCAGTATGAAATGGGCGATTACCAGGAGCGTTTCATCCGCCCGGATGTCTGGCTGGACACCTTCCATGGCTTGACCGCCGCCTACTCGTTGAAACTGGACCTGCTCAAAATGGAGTCGGCCTACCTCAAACGCAACGAGCGCCGGATCGAATTGGTCAAGACGATCTCCCTCAAGACGCTGCTGGAAGGGGGGAGTGAGGATGATAAAAAACATTGGAAGGAGCTTTTGGCAGGCGACCGCGGGACGCTCGACTTTACGCTTGGGCAGAAATGCTTCGATAAGGACTACCCAGGGCATTACTGCCGACAGATCAGTTCGGTGGCGATTACCTTTCCGGCAGTGTTGGCCCCTTATCAGGACGTTCGCGCCCTCCTGATGCAGGTGGGCAGCTATACGGCAACCCAACCGACCCTCGATTCAGTGAAGTACCTGCACGAGCTGCCCTCCAGTGATCCGATACCGCTGGGGGTGATTCTGAATGTGCGCCCCCACCAGCAAATCGGTGTGTCAAAGGGGCTGGAAGATAACGGTATCGTCATGGATTTCGACAATAGCCGCTACCAACCTTTCGAAGGCACTGGCGCGGTGTCAACGTGGAGATTGACGTTTCCACGGCATGGGGACACGCCACAACAAACACTGCTCAACTCGTTGACAGACATCATCCTCCACCTCAGTTACACGGCTAAAGACGGTGGGACGGCCTTCGCTGCGGCGGTTGAAGGCAAACTTGGATCTGCGACGTGACCGGGGCGCAGCCCGGTAAGGGCAGAGCACATCAATTGCACTTGAAGAGGGTGTGCTCATGAGCGAGCCAACGATCACTGCCAATCACAACTTTATTGTCAATGGGCAGTTCCTCGAGACCTTGGAGGCTCCCTGGATAGTTAATGATGATGCAAAGGTCATCATCGCTGAAGAGCAGTGGAACGGCGCTGCCACCAAGCATCTGCGCCTGGTCAACGAGGGGACTGCCGAACAAACCATTACGCTGGTGGACCTTCCGAAACCAACGGCGGGTAGGGCTGACTATCGACTGAGTTTCTGGTACGAGGCCACTCAGGGCGC
Organism: Pseudomonas sp. NPDC098740; assembly: GCF_044760065.1. Lineage (NCBI taxonomy): Bacteria > Pseudomonadati > Pseudomonadota > Gammaproteobacteria > Pseudomonadales > Pseudomonadaceae > Pseudomonas > Pseudomonas sp. NPDC098740. Next base: position 63,883 of record NZ_JBIWAM010000014.1, read on the forward strand.
GGAGTGTAAGGTGCAGATTTCCTCTGGATCGAGCGGAACGAAGACGGAGCTTCTTGTGCCAACGCGCCTTGGCGAACTGGAGCGCGGCGATGAGTCCGAGGAACCCTTTGATCTGGATCTTCAGCGGCGTGAATATAACCTCGACTGGTTGAAACCGGAGGAGACCACCGTCACCATCACGTTCATCAGTCCGGCAAATGATCGTCCGGGTATGTCTCGGGGATTACGTGTCACCCAGGTGATGATTGAACTGGTCCTTGAAGACTTGAAACTGAAGAGCTGGACACTGGACCCGCTGGACCCGCTTGTCCACACGCTCGATAAACCATTGCGTCTATGCTTCGGTGCCACTGGCGAAGACGCTTTTGCGTTCACGATGAAACCGGTCGATGACAGCGTGTGGAACGGGACGAAGGTGGGGTTGCTGGTGAATGAGCAGACCACCGACCCCAGAGACATGATCGGTACATCGCCGCCCTTGGGATCGGAGCAGTCCATAGAAGGGACGTGGTTGATCAGTTGCGCGGACGCGGACGGTGACGAAGAGGACATTGAAAGCGTACTGAACGTTCGCAGTCAGTACACCGCGCCAATCTATTCGATACCGGTTTTGTTGGGTAATTACCGGCTCGATATCGTCGCGGTGAGAGAGGCCGATTACTACCCGGTGGTTGATCTTAAGCAAGAGGTGAGGCTGACCGTACGTGTGGAGTCCCACTATACGAAAAGACCCATGGCCAATCGTGAGGTCACCTGGACCCTGAAAGGTCCGAACGTCAAGGGCGATATTGTGTTGCTCAGGCAACCCACTGACGGTGTGGGTGAAGCCAGTTGCACCTACACACCGGATAAGAAGGGCGAGTATGAAATCGTCGCCTCCGTCGACAGTCATTATAAAAAGGACGACGCCAGGTACGCGTTCAATGTGCGTGTCCTGAAGGAGGATCCATGGCTGAGCGCAACATTTTCGCTTGATGGTCCGCCCCGTTCCTGGACGTGGGGAGAGCAGACCGCCTACCCAGGTCGCGGCGCGACTCATGGGGTGACGCTGGCGTTCCCGACCAGCCACGCATTGGCCGATACCGACCTGGCGTTGCATTGGACGGGGGACGATACGCCCGATGGTCTGGGCGTGACATTCGAGCCCGAGCTTGATGCCTTGATCCCTATCGCGGGGCAGGGTCTGACGTGGAAAATGGCGTGTGAGAATCGAAGAAACAGCCGTTTCGAGTTCAGCGTCCGCTGTTCGAAACTGTTGAAACCATCCCCCTTCCAGACGCTGGAGTTGGCCCATAACAGGTTGGCTCTTGGGGAGGTGAAGCAGTCATCGAGATTTCCGGCGGTGGGCGGTGCCGACCTCCAGTTGGAAGTTCAAATACTGTCGCAGGTTCCCGATGTGGGGGGCGTGTCAGGGGTTGATGTCCAGTGGAGTATCAACGAGTCGCCCGACGAGACATTGCGGACGGGCATGGACGGTTGGTGTGTGTACCCCTTCAGTCCTGTCGAGGAAGGTGCTTTCAAGATCACAGCCGAAGCATTCAGCCCTTATGAGCCCCCGAATCCCAAGTATGAATTCGATGTCACGGTTTTGGCTGAAAATCCATGGAACAAGCTGGTAACCGTGACACTGAATAGCCGCCAAGAAGAAAGGGTCGGACTGCTCTGTTTTCGCAATGTTGAGCCGGTAGACCTGCTGATCATGCCGGCTGAAGACACCCTTTTGTGCGAAGAAATCTATCTGGATCTGACGAGTGCAGGCGATTCGAGTCTGGGCTTTTTCTTCAACCCTCCGATGGAAAACAAGCGTCGATTGACCGAGAACGGGTTGACTTGGAAGGTTCATTCAACCTCCGAAATCAGTGCTCGTTTCCAGTTGAACGTGTGCCATGACGATTTGTCGCCTTTTGAGTTGCAGGGGCGACTGCTGTCGAAAACACTTGAGGAAGAGGGAACGTTCGAGTTCGACGACAAGAAGCTGGCCTTCGGAAGCACGGCGTATCCCTGTCTGGGAGGTGAGCACACCTTACGCTTTACTCCCAATCCCAGCAGCCTGTTGATCGGGCTTGAGGTCACGGCAAAGTTGGCCGATGCGTCAAGCCATGCACTCAATCTGGAGCTTGAACCTAAAACTCCGCGGGAACTCACAAGTGACGGCCTGGAGTGGACGCTGGACGGTCGCGACAGCACCGAAAGCGGGATGTCGGGGCTCTCGCTGGAGCTCAATCAGGCCGGGTTTACTTTCCCAGCGGTGCCTATGTCGTTGGGGCACAACCGAGTCAAGATAGCAAAGGTGCGTGAGGCCAGTTTTGATCCGGAGGTGGGGCAGACCGTCACACTGTGGCTCAATGCAGAGTCTTTCTATACCCGTCAGGCAGTGGCAGATGTCGAGGTGAGTTTTAAGCACGGAGGCACTTCAACACCGATTTTTACCGAGAATGACGGCTGGGCAAAATTTGATTACCCCGCCACACAACCGGGTGAAGACTGCGTTATCGCCACGGTGCGAAGCCCATACGATGAGCCTGATGCTTTCCCTTCTCATACCTTTGAAATCAAGGTGATAGCCGCTGGCACCGAAGAGTCGGGCACCCGTGTGTCGACTTCAACAACGCAGACGAAAAAGGGATAACTCATGGTCGACCAAAAAGATCTGCAGAATAACCGTGTTGAGATTGGCCAAGTGCGTGAAGCCACTTTTGATCCGGTAGTCGGTGAAAGCGTTGTCCTGGCGCTCAGGGTGCGCTCGTCCAGCACCCAGTTGGCGGCGTCGAATATAGAGGTGATCTTTACGGTCGAACAAACGCCTTGGCGGGTGGGTACCGACGACACTGGCTGGGCAAGTTTTACCTATAAGGCCGACAGACCAGGGGACGTTGTAGTGGTCGCTACGCTGGACAGCGTAAACGATGGCCCCGAGGCTGCTCCATTACATACATTCCGCTTCAAGGCACTGGCCGCGGGTGTCTGGGACGATGCCCAGATCCAACTGAACACCGATTCGGTAACCGTCTGGGGCGCCGAGACCCGGTTCCCCCGGCTCACTCAGTCTCATACCGTCAAATTGTCGGTAGCCAATGCGAATAGCCCTTTGCTCGGTCGCGACGTTTGCCTGGGATTGAAGGGCTACTCCTCGGCCAGTGAACTGGGATTGACCGTGACGCCAGCGTTGGGTGAGTCCCGACGATTGACCTCAGCCGGTTTGAGTTGGCAGTGCACCGGCACGATCGGCGGCGCTTATGCATTGCAACTGGCGGCCTCTCGCCTGCTCATGAAGTCACCGGTCAATGCGATGTCGTTGGGGGCATTCATCCCCACGACCGGGTTGCCTGCCGGTATTACTTACCGGGTGGGTGATCAACTGTCCGAGGTGAAGGGTTCCGAGATTGTGGTGAGGATTCCGTTGGGAGCCTCTGTTGTGTTCAGCATTTCGGTTCCTTCCGAGATGCTGAATGGGATGGCGTCGTTCGAATTGCTTGAGGGGCGGGACGTAGGTTTTTCCTCGATGCTTGATTCCCCACAGCAGTTCAGCCAACGGACTAAAGAATGGAAAGTTCTGGCTTCGGTGTGGGGACTTGACGAGTACATCTTTCGGTTGACGTACTCCGCTTTCCCGGATTCTTCACAGATACTGAAATTTCTGGTCGAGTAATCTGACGTTGACCCCGATCAATGGTCAGAAGGCTCCCGCTTTTTTCCAGCTCAAATACCGCGTCACCAACTCGGCCCCCAGTTCTGCGGGCCGAGCATCCACCACCTGCACTCCATGAGCACTCAACCGCTCATGGAGTTCCGCCCGTTCATTCAAGTAATCCACCGTCCCGCAGTAGGCCAGCGCCTCCGGCAAGGTTTGCACCGGCGTGTGTCGCAGGTTGTCGAGCAGGTCTTCGCGCAGGCTCGCCACCAACACCCGATGCTGCTTGCTCAGGCGCTTGACGGCGGTGAGCAGTTCGTCATCGTCTTCGTCCCGCAGGTTGGTCACCAGCACCACCAGAGCCCGGCGTTTTTGCCGGGCCAATAATTGGTTGGCGGCGGCCTGGTAATCGGCGGGGCGCTGGGTGCTGTTGAGGTCGTAGACGGTGTTGAGCAGGACCTTGAGTTGTTGAGTGCCTTTGACCGGGGCGAGGTAATGCGGGCGGTCGCTGGCGAAGGTACTCAGGCCTACCGCATCGCCTTGGCGCAGGGCGATGTAGCTGAGCAACAGGCAGGCGTTGAGTGCGTGATCGAAATGCGCCAGTTCACCGTCCTGGCTGCGCATGCGGCGACCGCAGTCGAGCATGAAGATGATTTGCTGATCGCGCTCGTCCTGGTACTCCCGGGCGATGGGCGTGCGTTGGCGGGCGGTGGCTTTCCAGTCGATCTGGCGCAGGCTGTCGCCTTCGCGGAATTCACGCAGTTGATGAAACTCCAGACCCAGGCCGCGTCGCTGGCGTTGGCGCACGCCAAGTTGGCTGAGCCAGTTGTCCACGGCCAACAGCTGGCCGCCGTAGAGGCGGGCGAAGTCGGGATAGACGCGGGTGTTGTCGGTCACATTGAGCAGGCGTTTGTCGGACCATAAACCCAATGGGCTCGGCAGGCTGATTTCGCAGTGTTCGTAGGTGAAATGACCGCGTTTGAGCGGGCGCAGGCGATAGCCGATCTGGCTTTGCTGGCCGGGTTGCAGCTCGATCGACAGAGGCAGGTTTTCGAAGCTCAGGCCTTCCGGCACATGGTCGAAAATCTGTACGGTCAGTGGTTGATCAAAGTCATGCTCGATTTCCAGTCGCACTTCACCCCATCGACCGAGTGCAAGGCTACCGGGCATTTGTCGCTGGAGGCGGGGAGAGGGCAGGCGCTTGAGGTGGATGCCGTCGAGCATTGCCAGGGCCAGCAGTGCCAGCAGCAATCCCCAGTTGATCGATAACAGGCTCGAGGGAACCGCAAATTCCAATGCCCGCAACGCGCCCAGCACGATGCCGATGGCCAGCAACACGGCGAGCCAGATCAACAGAAGCCGGGACGGTTTCATTGCGTGACACCGTGTGGCCTGTTGAAAAGATCGCAGCCTACGGCAGCTCCTACGCCAAACACAAACCCCCGTAGGAGCTGCCGAAGGCTGCGATCTTTTCTGGTGTCGACGCGAATCTCGACCACGGCGTTCACACTCTTGGCGCCGGCACTTGATCGAGCAGTTGCTTGAGTACTTGATCGACGTCCAGCCCTTCTATGTCCAGCTCCGGCGCAATCCGCACACGGTGACGCAACACCGCGAGGGCGCAGCCTTTGATGTCATCCGGAATCACAAACTCGCCGCCACGTAACAACGCTCGTGCCCGAGCGCAGCGCACCAGCGCAATGGAAGCCCGAGGCCCGGCACCGAGGATCAGGCCCGGCCAGTTGCGGGTGGTGCGGGCCAGGCGCACGGCATAGTCGAGCACCTGATCGTCCAGCGGCAGATCGCTGGCGATGCGTTGCAAAGCCAAGACGTCTTTGGCTTGCAGCACCGTGCGCAGCGGTTGCACATCGAGCATGTCGGCCCGGGTCGAGCGACTGACCTGGCGGACCATGTTCAACTCTTGCTCGGCGTCGGGATAATCCATGCGCACCTTGAGCATGAAGCGATCGAGCTCGGCTTCCGGCAATGGGTAAGTGCCTTCTTGTTCGATGGGGTTTTGTGTGGCGAGCACCATGAACGGTTGCACGATGGGTAGGGCGCGGCCTTCGAGGGTGACTTGCCGTTCCTGCATGGCTTCGAGCAGCGCGGCCTGGGTTTTCGCCGGGGCGCGGTTGATCTCGTCGGCCAGTAAAAGGTTGGTGAACAACGGACCTTTGCGCAGTTTGAATTGCTCGGTCTGCAAGTCGTACACCGCATGCCCGGTGACGTCGCTGGGCATCAGGTCCGGGGTGAACTGGATACGCGCGAATTCACCGCCAAAGCAGCGAGCGAGGGCGCGCACCAGCAACGTTTTGCCCAGCCCCGGCACGCCTTCGAGCAGTACGTGGCCACCGGCGATCAGCGCGGTGAGGACGTCGTCGATCACGGTGTTCTGGCCGATCACGGCTTTTTGCAGTTCAGTTCTTACTGCTTGGGCCAACTGGCTGGCGCGTTGGCGCTGCTGGGCGGCGTGGGTCTGTGTGCCGGGCTCGATCTGTTCACTCATAAGGCGTTCCTCAAGGTTTGCAGGTGGGCGACCTGGCGGCTGAATTCAGCGCTGGACAGCCGCTGCTTCGGTCGCGGGCTCATGGCCTGGCTGATAGCGCGTGTGGGTTGGCCGGTCAGGCGTGCGAGCACCAGCCATTGTTCGGCAACGCCGAGTTGTTCATAACCTTGATGACGGCGCCGCACGCGCCGCAGGATGTCTTGCTGCAAGGCGTGCAGCAGGTGGTCCTGACCGTTGCGGCGCAACATGAAATCGGCGCTGGCGCGCAGGTGTTCCTGAAGTTGACGACGGGCCCTTGGGGCTGGTTCCAGCAGCGGACCCTGGCGCACGCCGACGTGCCAGACGCCAAGACCGATCAGGGCAAAAAGGGCGACCAGAGCCTGCGGGAAATAGCGCAGAAGCAAGGTCAGCAGGCCGTCGTGATCGGTATTGAACAGCAGGGTCACGTTCGTGTCTGCGGTCAGGTACCAGAGCAGCCAGGCGTTGTCGTACTGGTCGATGGCCGGGGTTTTCCACAGGTCGGCGTCGGTGACCACGGTGATCGAACCGAGCCCGTGATTGAGCTGCATCATGTGCGTGGCCTTGCCGCTGTTGGCCCAGGCTTGCGCGAGGTTTTTCGGGTCTTCGAGATGGAATGCGGTATCAAAACCGGCGTAGGCCGGCGCGTTTTCGTCTTCCAGATACAGCTTGGTCAGCTTGGGGTAAGGATCGTTGTCGATAGCGGGCGGCGGGTCCTTGAGGTCTTTGCTCAGCGACTGGTGCAGCTGCACCCGGTCGAGCAGCAGGTCATTGCTTTGGCCGGTCTTTTCATCCCACAGCGACTGGGCAACAAACAAAAGTCGCCCGCCGGCCCGGGTCCAGTTCAACAGCTGATCGATCTGGCGCGGGGTCATGTTGTACCGGTCCCCGAGCAATAACAGGCTGTGCTGATGCGGTTCCAGGGTGGGCAGAATGTCGAGGCTGTTGGCGTGGCTGACGGTCAGGTTCTGTTTGCGCAGAAAATGCTCGGCAGCAAGGTAAGGATTGGCCTGGGCTTCGGGCGAGGGGCCGTGATCGATGTCTGCCTGATAGGGCGTCGCCTTGACGTACAGATAAACACTCAGCGCGCTCAATAGCACGGCGATGAACACGCCGACCGCCAGCCAGCGTTGCCGGTTCAACGCAACGCTCCCGGGCCGAACAGGGCTCGCCAGCCGTCACAGAGTTCCTGTTGCAAATGCGCGGGCGGCAGGCGATGCCCGTAGGCCATGTTCTGCCAGTGCCCGGTCAGGTTTTTACTGAAGGCCAGCAAGGCAGGTTGTTGCAGGTGTTCGATGCGCTGAAGAACTTCGCCTTCGGTGTCGGCGGGTTTGAGCGCCATGTTGAAGTCGTGCAGCAAGTGGCTGAGCAGACCGCGATAGAGCAATCCGAGCGCCTCGCGAGGGTGGGTTTGCCAGAGGCGTTCGGCGCTGGCGGCGATGTCGGCGGGCAGGGTTTCGCGGTTGAGGTCCAGGCCGAAAGCCTGTTGCGGTAATGGCCGCGCGACCTTGCTGTTCAAGGCCGGTCGACGGCTGACGAAGGCTTGTAACCAGTCACGGTAATGCCAGATCAATAAACCAATGGCACCGATCACGACACCCCACAACACAACTTCAATCAGCGTGGCCGCTGCGCCGAAGCGTTGGTTGTCCAGAAGCTTGAGCAGCGCCTCCAGCCATTCGGGTGTTTGGTCATCGTCCGCCGTGTCGGCGTCTGGTTTGTCCTCGCCAAACCGATAGCGCGTGACCGATTCCTTGTTCCTGAATGGAGGCTGATCGAGGATCGCCTTGATGCTGTCCCGGGATGCCTGACTGGTCAGTGGCTGGTCCAGCAGGCGTGGGCTGTCGGGTGAAATGACTGGCTCGGCGGCCCATACGGTTTGTGCTGTCGGCATCAACAGGAACGCCGCCAGCAGCAGGGTGACGGCGGCGCTGCTCAAGCGTTGGCGCATGCGGCGGAACACCAGCTCGATATCCCAGGCCTCCAGCACCGTGCGCCGATTCAGATAAAGGCTGAAGCCGCAGGCGACATAAACCGGTTCCCAGACAATGAGCACCAGTGCGTAAAAGGCATTGGTCAGGTGTTCCAGCCATCGCCAGTCCTGTGTAGCGGCGGTGATCAAGGTCTGCCAGCTCCAGTCGAGTTCGACCTGTTGCGGCAAGAACATGTAGAACAGCACCATCAGGCCGATCCATAACGCGCTTTCCAGATGCACGCCGATGATCGTCAGCCACTGCGCGGCGCCGGCATTGCGTTGCAGCAGCACCCGCAAGCGCTGTTGTCGCGCTTGCCCACTCAGCCCTTCGAGTTGCACCACCGGCATCAGGAAACTGCGACTCAGGCTCAGTCGTCGCCAGGTCAGACTCGCCAGCAGTTGCGGTTTGAGCAGCTGCGGAAATTGGCGTAGCGCCTGCTGCAGGGTGGGCGTTTCGCCGAACATGGCTTTGGACAGTATGTACAGCGGCAGGCGGTCGAACGCCGGTTTCAGCCACCAGAAAATGAACACGGCGAGGGACGGCGAATCCCACAGCACCCAACTGAGCAGTGCGAAAATCGGCAAGGTCACGATGGCCCAACTGGTCATCAGCAGACGCCGGTGTCGCTGGCTCAGCAGGACGCCCAGGTCCATGGCTTCCCAGGTTGTGCGCGGGCGGATGACAACCGTGGCGTCACTCAGGCGCATGGCGGGTCCGTCCGGCAAACAGCAGGTAAGTCGCCACCAACAACCAGAGCGCTGCACCGACCAGGTATTTGGTCATTGGCGAGACCCCGATCGTGGACGACCAGTACGCTTCGATAAATGCCGCAATCAGCAGAAACAGCATGACCCCGCAAATCAGCAGCACGCTCTTGCGTGCCGCCAATCGCAGGGCTTCGGAGCGGGGCAGGCGCCCCGGCGCGATCAATGCCCAACCCAATTGCAGGCCGGCGGCACCGGCCAGTGCGATAGCACTCAGTTCGAAGGCGCCGTGGCCAACAACGAATGACCAGAAGGTTTGCCCGTAGCCGATGTGCGTCAGGTGCCCGGCCACCGCGCCGATCATCAAACCGTTGAAGAACAGGAAAAACGCGCTGCCCAGGCCAAACAACAAACCGCTGGCGAAGGTCTGAAAGGCAATGCCGATGTTGTGCATGATGTAGTAACCGAACATCACCCAGTCTTCACTGGCCGCCCGTTCCGCCGAACGCCCCAGGTGACCGGCCTCGGGGTCGTACATGCCTTGCATCTCGCTGACCTGCTCGGCCGGGATCAGGTTGTAGACGAAGTCCGGAAACAGATACACCAGCACTGCGATGCCGATCAGGCTGCCAAAAAACATCAGGCCGGCGGCGAGCACGAAGCGCCACTGTTCGCGCACCAGTCGCGGGAAGTCAGCCAGGATGAAGCCCAGCACGTTGGCGCTCAGTCGACTGCGGTGGCGATAAAGCTGTTGATGTCCGCGCAGGACCTGTTGCTGTAATGAGTCGATCAGAAAGCTGCTGTAACCACGTTCCTGTGCCAGCGCCAGATGCTGGCAGAGACGACGATAATCGCTGGGGAAGCGGGCGACTCGCTGTGCTTCCTTGCCTTGCTCCAGCTGTTCAAGCACGAGGGTAAATTGCTCCCATTCGGCCTTGTGGCGAGTTTCGAAAAGGCTTTGCTTCATGTCGGGCCCAACAAGCCGCGGGCGATGCCATTGAGTTCGTCCACGGCCCCTGGCGCCGACACCTGCAACGGTTGCGCGAGTATGGCCGCCAGCTCTTTGACCCGTGCTTCAGAAAGTTCACCCTGGCGCTCGGCAAACCCGAGGATGGCGCGTTGTTCGGTCAGCGTCAGCGCAAAGGCCGGGCGCCGGGGCTGGACGGCGGGCAGTTGTGGGCGGGCGAGCGGCTGTTCGCGGTAGATCACCAGCGTGCCGGCAGCCAGATCGCCGAGGCGCTTGAAGGTGGGATGTTGCAGGCAACTGATGGCGCCGAGGAAATAGCCGAACGGCAGCATGTCGACAAATCGCAGCAGGTTGCGCAGCAGCGAAGCAGACCAGCCGATCGGCGTGCCATCGTCCTGCACCACCCGCAGGCCCATCCATTGCTTGCCTGGCGAACGCCCCTGATTGAGCACTTCGAACAGCACCATGTACCACCAGCTCACCACGAACAACAGAATCGAGCCGAGCCCTGCACCGAGTTTCCCGAGGAACGCCAGGACAATGAACAGCAGGCCGACGATCAACCCGCGCAGCCCGAGATCGATGGCGAACGCCAGCGCACGAACCATCAACCCGGCCGGGCGCAGTGGCAGATCGATGCCTTCCGGCGTTTCGACTTGATACCGCGTATCCAGTGGCGGGGACAGCGTCGCTTTCCTTGGCAGTGCTGTGGTCTCGAGCATGGGCAACCTTGATGTGGCCTGTTCGGGATTCGATGTCCGTCCGATGCTAGCAGCCTCTCGGGGGAAAACGACATAACTATGTATTGCACGGTAAGTGGCCAGAGGTGATTGAATGACGAGATTACTGGCCGGGGCGGGATGTGAACGCCTAGACTTCGCCGATCTTCAGTTCAGGAATAGCCCGTGACCTCTATCTTCTGGTACGACTATGAAACCACTGGCATCAACCCCCGTTGCGACCGCCCGCTGCAAATGGCGGGGATTCGCACTGACTTCGATCTCAATGAAATAGACGAGCCGGTCAACCTTTACTGCCAGCCCAGTGAAGACATCCTGCCCCATCCGGCGGCTTGCGCGATCACGGGGATTACGCCCGGCCGACTGGCCGAGCAAGGCCTGAGCGAAGCCGACTTCATGACGCGGGTGCATGCCCAACTCGCTGCGCCCGGCACGTGCGGGGCGGGGTACAACACGTTGCGTTTCGATGACGAGATGACCCGTTACAGTCTTTACCGAAACTTTTTCGACCCTTATGCGCGCGAGTGGCAGGGCGGTAATAGCCGCTGGGACCTGATCGATGTGGTGCGTGCAGCCTATGCCTTGCGCCCTGACGGCATCGTTTGGCCGACGGACGACGAGGGGCGGATAACGCTCAAGCTCGAACGCCTGACCGCCGCCAATGGCATTGATCACGGAAATGCTCACGAAGCGCTTTCGGACGTTCGCGCCACCATCGCCCTGGCGCGTCTGATCCGGGAAAAGCAGCCGAAGTTGTATGACTGGTTGTTTCAGTTGCGCGGTAAACAAAAGGTGATGGATCAGATTCGTCTGTTGCAGCCGATGGTGCACATCTCCGGGCGCTTTTCAGCGGCGCGCAGTTATGTCGGTGTGGTGCTGCCCTTGGCCTGGCACCCGCGCAACAAGAACGCCTTGATTGTCTGTGACCTGCACCTGGACCCTCAGGGCTTGCTCGATCTTGATGCCGACACCTTGCGTCAACGGCTGTATACCCGCCGCGATGACTTGGCCGAGGGCGAGTTGCCGGTGCCGCTCAAACTTATCCACATCAACAAATGCCCGGTGGTGGCGCCGTTGTCGGTACTTCGCTCTGAAGATCAGCAACGTTTGGGGCTGGATATGTCGCTCTACCAAGAGCGTGCGCTGCGGCTAAGTGACGCACAAACAGTTTGGCGAGATAAAGTTCAGGCGATTTATGCCAGCGAAGATTTCACCTCGAGCCAAGACCCTGAGCAGCAGTTATACGATGGTTTTATCGGTGATCGGGATCGGCGCCTATGTGAACAAGTCAGGTCTGCCGACCCGGCTCAATTAGCGCAACAACAATGGCCTTTCGATGATGAACGATTGCCTGAATTATTGTTTCGATATCGCGCACGCAACTTCCCCGACACGTTGAATTTCGAAGAGCAAGAACGCTGGAGAATATTCTGTCAGCAACGTTTGTCAGCACCCGAGTGGGGGGCGCCAAATACGCTGGAAACTTTTGTAGAAGCCGCAGCCCAATGGAGTATTACGGCTACATCGTTTCAGCGAGAGGTGCTGAATGAATGGCAGAATTATGTCGAAGGATTACGCAAACGTTTGAATCTTTGAAATCGAAAATGTTCGGGGGCTGAATACCGGGCATAAAAAAACGCCAGCAGATGCTGGCGTTCTTTTTTGTCGCGGATGAGTCTGCGACAAGCTCTGCGGCTTAGCCCAGCAGGGTAGCCCAGCCTTCAACCACGTCACCGCCCCACTTGGCTTTCCACTCTTTCAGCGTTTTGTGGTTGCCACCTTTGGTTTCGATGACTTCGCCGTTGTGCGGGTTTTTGTATTGTTTAACTTTGCGAGCACGCTTGGTGCCAGTAGTTTTTACTGCGCCGCCGCGTGGTGCTTTGGTTTTGGACTCTGGATCCAATAGCGCAATGATGTCACGCAGAGACTTGGAGTACTCGCCCATCAGGGTGCGCAGTTTGCCTTCGAATTCCAGCTCGGTTTGCAGTTTGTCGTCTTGGGACAGGTTCTTCAAACGGGCTTGCAGCTCTTTGATAGCTTCTTCGGTGGCGCGGTATTCGTTGATCAAGGACATGAGGACTACCTTATGTTGGGGCGCTGGATGGCAGGTGACAGTGCGGCAATAATAGTCAGGGTGTTTCACCAAGTAAACATTTAACCGGAGTTTTATTTAAATTAGTTACGGTGAATAGGCATAAATTACCGGTGTAGTTAAATAGTGTGATGCAGTCATCACGAATATTCACAATTGGGCACTTGAAGATTGGCAACAGGAACACCATCGCGCGGGTTGCAGGTGCTACCAGAACCTGTGCCGCTTACCTTTGTGTCGGGCCAAACGTCATCAATACTGCAGTTTTGCTGCGCAATCGCTAGAATGGCCGCCTTTGCGAAGTTCTGGAGTTTGACCCTCATGCGCACTTTTCGGCTGGTGATTGCTTGCCCGGACCGCGTCGGCATCGTTGCTAAAGTCAGTAACTTTCTGGCGTCACATAACGGCTGGATCACTGAAGCGAGCCATCACTCGGACAATCTCAGTGGCTGGTTCTTCATGCGTCACGAAATTCGTGCCGATTCGCTGCCCTTTGGTATCGATGCCTTTCGCGAAGCGTTTGCACCGATTGCCGAAGAGTTCTCGATGAACTGGCGCATCACCGATACCGAGCAGAAAAAGCGCGTGGTACTGATGGCCAGTCGCGAGTCTCACTGCCTCGCCGACTTGTTGCATCGCTGGCACAGTGATGAGCTGGATTGCGAAATTTCCTGCGTGATCTCCAACCATGACGACTTGCGCAGCATGGTCGAGTGGCACGGGATTCCGTATTACCACGTACCGGTCAATCCGCAGGATAAAGAGCCGGCCTTCGCCGAAGTCTCGCGCCTGGTCAAACAACACGATGCCGAAGTGGTCGTACTTGCCCGCTACATGCAAATCCTGCCGCCCGAGTTGTGCAGCGAATATGCTCACAAGGTCATCAACATTCACCACAGCTTCCTGCCGTCGTTCGTCGGTGCCAAGCCGTATCACCAGGCATCGATGCGTGGCGTGAAGTTGATTGGCGCTACTTGCCACTATGTGACCGAAGAGCTGGATGCCGGTCCGATCATCGAACAGGACGTCGTTCGGGTCAGCCACAGTGACAGCATCGACGACATGGTGCGTTTCGGTCGGGACGTCGAAAAGATGGTGCTGGCCCGTGGTCTGCGTTATCACCTGGAAGATCGGGTGCTGGTGCACGGCAACAAAACCGTGGTGTTCTGACAGCGATACAACACGGTTGAAATTAGAAGGGCCTGGGCGTTCAATCGCTTCAGGCCCTTCGCCGTTTCTGCACTGAGGACATGACCATGGCCGATCCGCTGGACAAAGCGACCTCCAAGGCTCCTGCCACGTTGGGCGAGGGGTGTTTGAGTCGTTACGACCCGGATGACATGAACCCTGAAGACGGCACGGAGTTTCCCGGTGCCGCCGAGTTGTGGGAACAGTTGAATCCGGAGTCCAACGAAGAAATCGGGGAGGCCTAAAAAGATCGCAGCCTGCGGCAGCTCCTACATGGATCGCGTACCCCTGTAGGAGCTGCCGCAGGCTGCGATCTTTTAGGCCTGTTTGAATTTCATCAACTTCTTCAGCAGCGGCCGCCCAAGCATCAGTAAAAATACCGGCCCGCCGACTACCAGATAAAAGTAATAAGTCACCGCCCGCCAGATCAGAATCGCCGCCGCCGCGGTGGATTTTCCTACCATCGGCGCCAGCAGCGCCGCCGAGGTTAGCTCCGCCGCCCCGGCACCGCCCGGCAACAGGCTGAACTGCCCCGCACTTAGCGAGAGCATCTGGATCAGAAAGCTCCAGGCCCACTGCAAATCCGCCCCGAGCCCACGCAACGCCAGATACAGCACGCTATAGCGCAAGATCCAATGCAGGCAAGTCAGGGCAAACACCGTGATGAGCGTCTGAAAAGGCAGCTTCAGTGTGTCCGTGAACGCCGCCAGAAAGTGCAGGAGTTTTCGCGCCCAGCGTACGCGCGTGGTGGCTTTGACATTCAGGCGAGCGAGCAATCGACCGCTCAGACGAATCAGTACTCGATGGTAGCGGGCGACCACCACGCAACTGAACAACCCGCCGAACATCGAAATGGCGCTGACGGTCAGCAGCCATTCCATGCGTTGGCTGAGGTGCTGGAACAACGCATAAATCAGGATTCCGCTCAGCGCACAAAGAAAAAAAAGCAAATCGCTCAGCTGATCCATGGCAAACACGGCGCTGCCCCTGGCCGGACGCACGCCATTGCGCGCCAGCAGCGCCATGATGGTCAGCGGTCCGCCGCTGCCGCCGGGGGTAGCGCAATAGGCGAATTCGGCGGCCATCACCACCCCGAGACTTTTCAGCGGGCCCACCTTGTCGCGCTGATCTCCTAGCAACAGGCGCAAGCGCATCGTGTTCAGCACCCAGCACAGCAGGATCATGCCGAACATGATCAGTAACCATGTCAGCGGAAAGCTTTGCAGTCGATACCAGGTTTCGTTACCGCCCAGCAGCGACGGAATCAGCACCGCAGCGAGCAGCGCGACGAGCAGCAGAATCCCGCGACTCATGCGGCGCGACCCATACGGTCGCTTTGCAGCGCCAGCCAGCGTGCCTTGGTCATCGGCACACGTCCCTCGTCGAGCAAGCGCTTGAGGGTTTGCAGCCAGTAAGTGCGCGAGAACTCGTGGCGCATATCCACCGGGTGCAAGCCAAGACGAATCACCGGTGCTTGCTGCCAGCGTTGCTCGCGTTGATCGCTGACGAACTTCGACAACCCCCGGCGCCAGGCACTGCGCGCACTCCAGACCAGGCCGGGCGCATCGACCTCGGTGAAGTCCGGCAGACGATACAGATGCTGAGGATCGCTGGTGTAACTCAGGGGTAACTGGCGCAAGGCCTGGCGCGTCCCTTCGCTCATCAACCAGGCCGGGGCGACGAAGCCCTCCAGCGGCCAGTGATAACGGTGGAACACTTCGATGCCGGCGCGCAGGCGGGCGAGGGCGGCTTCTTGAGACAGGCTGTAAAACTCGCCTTCGTGGGTGTAGATCCTGCGCATGAACCAGTCTCGTGGCGTGTTGGGGGTGGGCTCTTCATCGCAATGAAAGTAACCGTGCAATGCCAGTTCGTCACCTCGGGCGATACGACGGGTGAGTAAACGTCGAAATCCCGGATGCCCCTCCAGATCGTTGTGTTTGTGGAAATTGGGCACCACCAACCAGGTCATCGGCACCTCGCCCAAGGCGTCGACGGCTTCGACAAAGGGTTGATAATCGGCCCAGGTTTGCGGTGCGACGTCGTGCAAGACGAGTAACAGGCTGGGCGGGTTCATGGGCTCAACCATTGGCCGTCAGCGGCAAGTGGCTGCCGAGCACGGCGTGATAGTGCCCCAGCAGGCTGTTGACTACCGTGTCCCAGGAGTAATGCCGCTCGACATGGCTGCGGGCCTGTTTGCCCAAAACGACGCTGCCCGAACTGAACAGCTCGCGTACGGCGTTGGCCATCGCCAATGGATTATTCGGCGGGCAGAGCAGGCCGCATTGATCGGTGATGATTTCCTGAAAGGCCCCGGCCGCCACGGCCACCACCGGAATGCCACTGGCCATGGCTTCAAGAACCACCAGGCCGAATGTTTCCTGATCACCTGCATGCAGCAGCGCATCGGCGCTGGCCATCAATCGCGCCACGTGTGCCGCCGGACAGAACTCACCGATCACGGTAACGTTGTCGGGCACTGCGGCCGGCATCGACGAACCTACCAGCAGCAGGTGATAGCGTCGGCCCAGGCGTTTCATGCAGTCGAGCAGCACCGGCAGGTTTTTTTCCTTGGAGCCGCGCCCGGCGAAGATCAGCAAATGAGTGTTTTCATCAATGCCCAATTCGGCCCGCAGGCCTGTGTCTCGTGCAGAGGGATTGAAGGTTTGCAAGTCGACGCCCAGCGGTTGCACGAAAACGTTCTTCACCCCCAGTCCGATCAGCTTGTCGGCCATGATCTGGCTGGGCGCCAGAACCCGATCGAAGTTGCCATAGAGTTTGCTGACATAGGCTTCGACGTTGGTGGTGACCCAGTTGCCCATCCGATTGCTGACCAGCAGTGGCAGGTCCGAATGATAAAAGCCGATCACCGGGACATCGAGTTGCCGCCGGGCGTCGAGGGCCGCCCATGCGGTGAGGTAGGGGTCGCCGACCTCGATCAGGTCGGGCTGTAAATCCTGCAGAACATTGCGCCATGGCGCGAGACGGAGGGGGAATCGATAACCCTTGCCAAAGGGCAGGGCGGGGGCCGGAACCGTGTAAACGCCATCCTGTTCACTTAAGTAAGCCCCGGGGATCAGCAGGCTGTGGCGAATGCCCGGCTTGATGCCCAGGCGACGGTGTTTTGCATCCAGATAAGTGCGCACGCCACCGCTGGCAGGGGCGTAGAACATGGTTATGTCAGCGATATGCATGATGAACATCCCTCCGGTCCGTTGGGCTCCCTTGGTTGACCTTTATGAAGGATAGATGTTCGGTTGGGGTTTTGTGGCGGGGGAGGGGCAGCGGGGTTTTGCGGTGTGTTACAGACCGCTATCGCGAGCAGGCTCGCTCCCACAAGGTCTGGCGCTGTACTTGTGGGAGCGAGCCTGCTCGCGAAGAGGGCGGATCAGACACTAGATACGGAAACTTCCCACCAACTGTTTCAGGCGCGCCGCCTGCTGCTCAAGATCCGAGCACGCCCGCAACGTCGATTGCAGGTTTTCCACCCCTTCCTGATTCAGTGTGTTGATCTCGGTAATGTCGACGTTGATCGACTCCACCACCGCAGTCTGTTCCTCGGTCGCCGTGGCCACCGACTGGTTCATCCCGTCAATCTCGCCAATACGCAACGTCACGCTGTTCAACCGCTCACCGGCCAGGTTGGCGATTTCGACGCTGTCCTGACTGTGGCGCTGGCTGTCGCTCATGGTGCTGACGGATTCGCGGGCGCCGATTTGCAACTCCTCAATCATGGTCTGCACCTGCTGCGCCGATTCCTGAGTGCGGTGCGCCAGGTTGCGCACTTCATCGGCCACCACGGCAAAACCCCGACCGGCTTCACCGGCACGTGCTGCTTCGATGGCCGCGTTCAGCGCCAGCAGGTTGGTTTGCTGGGAGATGCTGGTGATCACTTCGAGAATCTGCCCGATGTTCACGGTTTTGCTGTTCAGCGATTCGATGTTGGTGCTTGAGGCGCTGAGCATGCTCGACAGCTGATTCATCGCGACAATGCTGCGATCCACCACTTGCTGACCATCTTCGGCCAGGCTGCGGGCATCGCTGGCCTGACTCGATGCTTGTGCTGCGTTGCGGGCGATTTCCTGAGCGGCGGCGCCGAGCTGGTTGATCGCCGCGGCCACGCTGCTGGTGCGCGAAGCTTGTTGGTCGGAGTTGAACATCGAGGAGTTCGAGGCGGCCACTACACGCAAAGCCACTTCGTTGACTTGCCCGGTGGCCGACGACACTTCGCGGATCGAACCATGAATGCGTTCCACGAAGCGGTTGAACGCGGTACCGAGGACACCGAATTCGTCGTTGTTCTGGATGGTCAGGCGTTTGGTCAGGTCGCCTTCGCCGTCGGCGATGTCTGCCATGGCGCGGGTCATGACGTGCAGCGGCTGGATCAGGATGCGGATGAGCATGCCCAGCAGAGCGATGATGATGGCCACGGCAATGACCGTCGCAACGACTGCCGAGGCGCGGAATTCGCTGAGCATCGAGAAGGCTTTATCTTTATCTACCGACAGACCGATGTACCAGTTGACTGATGGCAGGCCTTTGATCGGGGTGAAGGTGACGATGCGGGTTTTGCCGTCGACCTCCACTTCACTGAAGTCGCTGCTCAGGCGCGGGGTATTTTTCGGGTATGCCTCGCTCAGGGACTTCATCACCATGGTTTTGTCCGGGTGGACCAGAATCTTGCCGTCGGCGCTGACCAGAAACGCGTAACCCATGCCGTTGAAGTCGCGGGCGCTGAGGGTGTCGATCAGGGTTTGCAGGCTCAGGTCGCCGCCCACCACACCCACGCTTTGCCCGGCTTTTTTCGAGGCGGTGGCGATCGAGATGATGGTTTGGCCGGTGGCCGCGTCGATGTAGGGTTCGGTCAGTGTGGCGGTGCTGCTGCTTTCCGCGCCTTTGTACCAAGGGCGAACCCGTGGGTCGAAGCCGTCGGGCATCTTCGCATCCGGGCGGATGGTGAAGTGGCCGGTGGCGTCGCCCAGGTAGGACGCCATGAAGGTCGACGTCAGGGCTTTCTGCTCAAGCAGGCTGGAGACGGTGGCCTGTTCGGGGTTGATGGCGATGTTCTGGGCGAGGTTGTCGATCAGCAGGATACGACCGGCCAGCCAGGTCTGGATGTTGTTGGCGGTGACGTCTCCCATCTCATTGAGGTAGTTATCCAGGTCTTCGCGAATGGCGTTGCGCTGCAAATAGTCGTTGTACAGCGTGAACGAGGCGAAGGCGGCAATGACGATCAGGGCGGCGGCAAGCAGGATTTTATGGCTGAAGCGCAGATTTTTGTTCATGGCTCGGGGTGTCCGCTAAGGTCTTATTGTTCGGGGCGTGTTGCTGTTAATGCGCGCAAAATGAGTGCGCAACGGAGCGAGTCGGTAATTCCTGCTCTCCATAGGGGAATGTCGGACCTTGCTTTCAGTTGGGTCTCTCGCTTATTTCTATCGGCCGTGAAGGATCAAAGATTAACCATGGGTGACAAAATGCCTGACTCATTACAACTCGTTATCGGCGCCGACCTCGCCGGGCAGCCGATTGCCCAGGCCATGCGTCTGGCGAACCGTCATGGTTTGGTCGCGGGCGCTACCGGGACGGGCAAAACCGTCACCTTGCAACGGATGGCCGAAGCATTCAGCGATGCCGGCGTGGCGGTGTTCGCCGCCGATATCAAGGGTGACCTGTGTGGTCTGGGCGCTGCCGGCAACCCTCAAGGCAAAATCGCCGAGCGGATCGCCGGGATGCCCTGGCTGAACCACACACCTCAAGCGTATCCGGTGACCCTGTGGGACATTCACGGTCAGTCCGGTCATCCGTTGCGCACAACCTTGAGCGAAATGGGGCCGTTATTGATTGGCAGCCTGCTGGAGCTGACCGACAGTCAACAGTCGGCGCTGTACGCCGCGTTCAAGGTGGCGGACCGTGAAGGGCTGTTGCTGCTGGACCTCAAGGACCTGAAGGCACTGCTCAATCACCTGCGTGACAACCCCGAATTGCTGGGTGACGACGCCGCGCTGCTGACCACCGGTTCCAGTCAGGCACTGTTGCGGCGTCTGGCGACCCTGGAACAGCAGGGCGCCGAAGCGCTGTTCGGTGAGCCGGCGCTGCAACTCGAAGACATTCTGCAGCCGACCGCCGAGGGTCGCGGGCGCATTCACTTGCTCGATGCCAGCCGTCTGGTGCATGAAGCGCCGAAGGTCTACGCAACGTTCCTGTTGTGGCTGCTGGCCGAACTGTTCGAGCAATTGCCAGAGCGGGGGGATTCGGACAAACCGCTGCTGGCGTTGTTTTTCGACGAAGCGCATTTATTGTTCACCGGTACGCCAAAGGCTTTGCAGGATCGTCTTGAGCAGGTGGTGCGGTTGATACGCTCGAAAGGCGTTGGCGTGTATTTCGTCACGCAATCGCCGGGCGATTTGCCGGATGACGTGCTGGCTCAGCTCGGTCTGCGCGTTCAGCATGGCCTGCGCGCGTTCACCGCCAAGGAACAGAAATCCTTGCGAGCGGTGGCCGAAGGCTTCCGGCCGAACCCGACGTTCGATGCCTTGTCGGTGCTGACCGAGCTTGGAATCGGCGAGGCGTTGGTCGGCACGTTGCAGGACAAGGGCACGCCGGAGATGGTCCAGCGGGTTTTGGTGGCACCGCCGCAATCGCGGATCGGGCCACTGAGCGAGACTGAACGCACAGTGCTGATCTCGGGGTCGCCATTCAAGGGGCGGTATGACAAACCCGTTGATCGCGAATCGGCTTATGAAGTGTTGATGGGGCGCAAAGGGTTGGCGCCAGAGCCTGACGCTGTTCCGGGCAAACCGGCAGCCGAAGAGCCAAGCTTCACCGACAAGGCCGGGGAATTCCTCGGCACCGCGGCGGGGCAGGCACTGAAATCAGCGATGCGCCAGGCGGCCAATCAATTGGGCCGACAGTTGGTACGCGGGTTGATGGGCTCGCTACTCGGTGGCAGCAAACGCCGCTAGCAAGCGGGCTCGGTCAAAATGTGGGAGCGAGCTTGCTCGCGATTGCGGTCTCACATTCAACGCATATGTTGACTGATACACCGCTATCGCGAGCAAGCTCGCTCCCACATGGGTTCAATGTCATGCCTTGGGTTTGGCGTGCGCCGCCAACCGCTCCAGAGCCGCCCGCAGATTCGGATCGCTGATCCCGTCGGCTGTGGCCTGAATGGTCGCGCCTGCATCGGTCGACAAGCTGATGGTATGGCCAGCCGCCCCTTGCTGAACCGTGGGCGGCTGGACCTTGAACAGAATCCGCGTCAGGCTGGCGAATTCGTCGAACATCTGTAGTTGCCGTTGCAGACGCTTTTGCTGATAACGCAGGCGGGTTGCCCAATGACCGTCGGTCACTATCAGCAACAAACTGCCTTCGCGCCACGACGCCACATGGCAATGCTCGCGGGCGGCGGGCTGCAATTGGCTTTCCAGCAGACGTTGTAAATGACCCAGGCGTTGAGCGTGGCCGAAGATGGCTTTCAGCGGTTTGGCTTCGCGAAGCAGGACGGCGGGTGCTCTGGCCGTAAGAGGGCGAAATGCCATGATCAGACACCTGAAGTAACAGAGCCGCCATGGTAGCAGAAAGCACCGGATGCACCCGAGCCATTGCTTTGCGAGCGCTTTACCCATTAAATCAACAAGTAACTTGTGCCGTGAATGGCTTGAAGTTCAGCAAAAAGCCCTTATTTTAAGTGAGCCCCGTCACAGCGCTGTGCCAGCATCGTGGAATAACGCCACTTTCCTCACCATCGTTTCCGGGTAGAATGCTCGTTCGCATGCGGCCATGAGGGCTGCTCGGGCGACTCACGGGGCCGCCCTCCATCCCTTTAGTGTGGAAGATCCTGCCGATATGTTTGCGCCTTTGTTAAAGAAACTTTTTGGAAGCAAGAACGAGCGTGAAGTCAAACGCATGCTCAAGACGGTGCAACTCGTCAATGCCTTCGAAGAGCAAATGGTGGCCCTTTCGGACGATCAATTGCGTGCCAAGACAGATGAGTTCAAGGCCCGCATCGCCAAAGGGGAAACCCTCGACAAGCTGCTGCCAGAAGCCTTTGCGGTCGCCCGCGAAGCCGGTAAGCGCGTCATGGGTATGCGCCACTTCGATGTCCAGCTGATCGGCGGCATGACCTTGCATGAAGGCCAGATCGCGGAAATGCGTACCGGTGAAGGCAAGACCCTGGTGGCAACACTGGGCGTTTACCTCAACGCGCTGTCCGGCAAGGGCGTGCACGTTGTGACGGTGAACGACTACCTGGCCCGTCGTGACGCCAACTGGATGCGTCCGCTCTACGAATTCCTCGGAATGTCGGTCGGTGTTGTCACGCCGTTCCAGCCGCCGGAAGAGAAACGTCTGGCATACGCTGCCGACATTACCTACGGCACCAACAACGAATTCGGTTTCGACTACCTGCGCGACAACATGGCGTTCAGCATGGAAGAAAAATTCCAGCGCGAACTCAATTTTGCCGTGATCGACGAAGTCGACTCCATCCTCATCGACGAAGCCCGTACCCCGCTGATCATTTCCGGTCAGGCCGAGGACAGCTCCAAGCTGTACATCGAGATCAACAAACTGATCCCGCAGCTTGAGTTGCACATCGAAGAAGTTGAAGGCGAAGTCACCAAGGCCGGCCACTACACCGTCGACGAGAAGACCCGTCAGGTTGAGCTCAACGAAGCCGGTCACCAGTTCATCGAAGACATGCTGACCCGCGTTGGCCTGCTGGCTGAAGGCGAGAGCCTGTACTCGGCGCACAACCTTGGTCTGCTGACTCACGTTTATGCCGGTCTGCGCGCTCATAAACTGTTCAATCGCAATGTCGAATACATCGTGCAGGATGGCCAGGTCGTTCTGGTCGACGAACACACCGGTCGCACCATGCCGGGTCGCCGTCTGTCCGAAGGCCTGCACCAGGCCATCGAAGCCAAGGAAAACCTGAACATTCAGGCCGAAAGCCAGACCCTGGCCTCGACCACGTTCCAGAACTACTTCCGTCTGTACAACAAGCTGTCCGGCATGACCGGTACCGCCGACACCGAAGCGTTCGAATTCCACCAGATCTACGGTCTGTCGGTGATGGTTATCCCGCCGAACAAACCGCTGGCGCGTAAAGACTACAACGACCTGGTGTTCCTGACCGCCGAAGAGAAATACGCGGCGATCATCAATGACATCAAGGAATGCATGACCCAGGGCCGTCCGGTACTGGTGGGTACTGCAACCATCGAAACTTCCGAGCACATGTCTGCGCTGCTGCAGAAGGAAGGCATCGAACACAAGGTTCTGAACGCCAAGTTCCACGAAAAAGAAGCCGAGATCATTGCCCAGGCCGGTCGCCCAGGCGCACTGACCATCGCCACCAACATGGCCGGTCGTGGTACCGACATCCTGTTGGGCGGTAACTGGGAAGTGGAAGTGGCAACCCTGGAAGACCCGACCCCTGAGCAGATTGCCCAGATCAAGGCCGACTGGCAGAAACGTCACCAGCAAGTGCTCGAGTCGGGCGGTTTGCAGGTGATTGCTTCCGAGCGTCACGAATCGCGCCGTATCGACAACCAGCTGCGTGGTCGTGCCGGTCGTCAGGGTGACGCCGGTTCCAGCCGTTTCTACCTGTCGCTGGAAGACAGCCTGATGCGCATCTTCGCCTCTGATCGGGTGAAGAACTTCATGAAGGCCCTGGGCATGCAGCCTGGCGAGGCGATCGAGCACCGCATGGTGACCAACGCCATCGAGAAGGCTCAGCGCAAGGTTGAAGGCCGCAACTTCGACATTCGTAAGCAACTGCTCGAGTTCGACGACGTCAACAACGAACAACGTAAAGTGATCTATCACATGCGTAACAGTTTGTTGGCCGCCGACAACATCGGTGAAACCATCGCCGACTTCCGTCAGGACGTGCTCAACGCAACGGTCAGCGCACACATTCCACCGCAATCGCTGCCTGAGCAGTGGGACGTTGCCGGTCTGGAAGCGGCGTTGCAGAGCGACTTCGGTGTGGCGCTGCCGATCCAGAAATGGCTCGACGAAGACGACCACCTGTACGAAGAAACCCTGCGCGAGAAGCTCATGACCGAGCTGCTGGCCGCGTACAACGAGAAAGAAGAGCAGGCGAGCGCCGAGGCGCTGCGCACCTTCGAGAAGCAAATCGTTCTGCGTGTGCTCGACGACCTGTGGAAAGACCACCTGTCGACCATGGATCACCTGCGTCATGGCATCCACTTGCGTGGTTATGCACAGAAGAACCCGAAGCAAGAGTACAAGCGCGAGTCCTTCACGCTGTTCTCCGAGCTGCTGGATTCGATCAAGCGCGACTCGATCCGTGTGCTGTCCCACGTTCAGGTTCGCCGCGAAGATCCGATCGAAGAAGAACAGCGCCTGCGTCAGGAAGCCGAAGCGCTGGCTGCGCGCATGCAGTTCCAGCACGACGAAGCACCGGGGCTTGAGCAACCGGAACTGCTGGGTGAAGAGGTCGATGTCGCCCTTGCCACCGCTCCGGTACGCAACGAACAGAAGCTGGGCCGCAACGAACTTTGCTACTGCGGTTCGGGCAAGAAGTTCAAGCATTGCCACGGGCAGATCCAGTAAAGCCCGTTTCATACGCTGAAATACCCGCGCCGCGACCGGCTTATGCCGTCGCGGCGTTTTGCCATTTAAACCACCGTTCTTCCTGAAAGCGGTGCCGACATCATTTATTAAGGAGCGCATTCATGGCTGTTGGTCTTGGTCCTTTGCCAACGTTGCACCCGGTTGCCGGTTTTGAACTCGGTATCGCCTCGGCTGGCATCAAGCGCCCGGGGCGCAAGGATGTCGTGGTCATGCGCTGTGCCGAAGGTTCCACGGTCGCTGGCGTGTTCACCCTGAACGCCTTTTGCGCGGCTCCCGTGATCCTGGCCAAGCAGCGTGTGCAAGGTCCGGTGCGTTACCTGTTGACCAATACCGGCAATGCCAACGCCGGGACTGGCGAACCAGGTCTTGCCGCCGCCGAGCGCACGTGCGCCAAGCTGGCTGAGTTGGCCGGCGTCGACGCCAGCCTGGTGCTGCCGTACTCCACCGGTGTGATCGGCGAGCCGCTGCCCGTCGAGAAAATCGAAGGGGCTCTGCAAGCCGCCCTCGACGACCTGTCGGTCAACAACTGGGAAGCTGCCGCCACCGGCATCATGACCACCGACACCCTGCCAAAAGGTGCCAGCCGCCAGTTCCAGCATGACGGCGTGACCATCACCGTCACCGGTATCAGCAAAGGCGCGGGTATGATCCGCCCGAACATGGCGACCATGCTCGGCTACATCGCCACCGACGCCAAAGTCTCCCGCGACGTGCTGCAAAACCTGCTGCTGGACGGTGCCAACAAGTCGTTCAACCGCATCACCATCGACGGCGACACCTCGACTAACGACTGCTGCATGCTGATCGCCACCGGTCAGGCTGCACTGCCGGAAATCACTGAGGCCAGCGGTGATTTGTTCGCCAAGCTGAAACAGGCCGTGTTCGAAGTGTGCATGGACGTGGCCCAGGCCATCGTTCGCGATGGCGAAGGCGCGACCAAGTTTGTGACCGTTGAAGTCAACGGCGGCGGCAATCACCAGGAATGCCTGGACGTCGGTTACACCGTGGCTCACTCGCCGCTGATCAAGACCGCACTGTTCGCCTCCGACCCGAACTGGGGCCGCATTCTGGCTGCCGTGGGCCGTGCCGGCGTACCGAACCTGGACGTGAGCAAAATCGACGTGTTCCTCGGTGATGTCTGTATCGCCAGCCGTGGCGCTCGTGCATCGACCTACACCGAAGCCCAGGGCGCGGCCGTGATGCAGCAGGAAGAAATCACGATCCGTATCGAACTGGGTCGCGGTGATTGCAGCGAAACCATCTGGACCACCGACCTTTCCCACGAATACGTGAAGATCAACGCCGAATACCGCACTTAAGACCGAGTTGGCCCCATCGCGAGCAAGCTCGCTCCCACAAGTTTTGTGAACGCCGCAAATCCAGTGTGGGAGCGAGCTTGCTCGCGATGACGGACTACCAGACGCTAGAGATTCTGGCCTGCATTCCTCATCAAAAGGTCCCGAACATGAGCCTCCACCTGATCATCGGCGACAAACTGATTTCCTCCTGGTCCCTGCGCGGCGCGTTGGCCCTCGACCTGGCCGGCGCCCCTTACACCGAAGAACTGATCAAGCTGAACCAGCCGGATACGCGTGAGCGTCTGCTCAAGCACTCGCCGACCGCGAAAGTCCCGCTGCTGAAAACCGAACACGGCACCATCGCCGAT
The DNA here is from genome assembly GCF_044760065.1 of Pseudomonas sp. NPDC098740. NCBI lineage: Bacteria > Pseudomonadati > Pseudomonadota > Gammaproteobacteria > Pseudomonadales > Pseudomonadaceae > Pseudomonas > Pseudomonas sp. NPDC098740. The sequence goes on from NZ_JBIWAM010000014.1 coordinate 89,970, forward strand.
TCCCTGGCGATTGCCGAGTATCTGGCAGAGCAGTTTCCCGACGCCGGCCTCTGGCCCAAAGACACCGCCGCCCGCGCCCAGGCCCGTTCGGCTTGCGCGCAGATGCACAGCGGTTTCTTCGCCATGCGCGGCAACATGCCATTCGACTTGAGTCACGACGCTGCGCTGTCGCCGACACCGGCTGGCGTCCAGGCCGACATTGAGCGTATGTGGGCGTTGTGGGCCGAGTGCCGCGCCGCCGCCACCGAAACCGGTCCGTTCCTGTTTGGCGGCGCGACCCTGGCCGATGCCTTCTTCGCACCGATCGCCGTGCGCCTGCGCACCTATCAGGTGAGGCTGCCCGCAGCGGACGCGGCCTACGTCGAAACCATCTACCAATGGCCAGCCTTCAAGGCTTGGCAGAAGGCAGGTCTGGAGGAAGTAGAACGGTGAAACGAGTCCACGTAGCCGCTGCTGTTATCCGTGATAACAGTGGCAAGATCCTCATTGCCCGCCGTGCCGACACCCAGCATCAGGGTGGCCTGTGGGAATTTCCCGGTGGCAAGGTCGAGGCCGACGAATCCGTCGAAACCGCCCTGGCTCGCGAGCTCCTTGAAGAGTTGGGCATCGTGGTCAACGCGGCTCGCCCGCTGATCAAGGTCCGGCACGATTACCCGGACAAGCAAGTGTTGCTGGACGTTTGGGAAGTGTCGGCCTTTACCGGCGAACCGCACGGCGCCGAAGGCCAGCCGCTGGAATGGGTCGCGCCCCGCGATCTGCTGAACTACGAGTTCCCGGCGGCCAACCAGCCGATTGTCGCGGCTGCGCGGTTACCCGCGCAGTATTTGATTACCCCGGACGACCTGGAAACCCCGGCCTTGCTACGCGGTATTCAAAAAGCCATCGCTGGCGGCATCAAGCTGATCCAGTTGCGGGCACCCAACGGCTACGATCCGAAGTACCGCGATCTGGCGGTGGACGCGGCGGGGCTGTGTGCGGGCAAGGCGCAGTTGATGATCAAGGGGCCGTTCGAGTGGCTGGGAGATTTCCCGTCCGCCGGTTGGCACATCACCTCCGCGCAACTGCGCAAATATGCGGCGGCTGGCCGCCCGTTACCGGCGTCGCGCTGGTTGGCGGCGTCCTGCCATAACGCTGAAGAGCTGGCGTTGGCCGAGCAGATGGGGGTAGATTTTGTGACCCTGTCACCGGTGCAACCGACCCTGACTCATCCGGGGGCTCAGCCGCTGGGTTGGGAACAGGCTGGCGCGTTGATCGAAGGTTTCAGCAAACCGGTGTTCTTGCTCGGTGGTGTTGGCCCGGCGGATCTTCAGAAAGCCTGGGACGCGGGCGCACAGGGTGCGGCGGGGATTCGGGCATTTTGGCCACAGGCCTGATTCTTCGGTGAGGCTGCCGGCCTCATCGCGGGCAAGCCCGCTCCCACAGTGGTTCGTGGCGGACACAGATTTGTGTACGACATTGATCCCTGTGGGAGCGAGCTTGCTCGCGATGAGGGCCTGGCAGACGATAATTTATTCGGGTTTTGCCGCCGGTTGCCACAATATCTCGGCAATCCCCTGCCGCTTGGCAATCAACCGCGCCACCACAAACAACAAGTCCGACAACCGATTGATATACGCCAACCCAACCCCGGCCAATGGTTCGACAGCATTCAAATGCTGACACCGCCGCTCGGCGCTGCGTGCCAGGCTTCTGCACACATGTGCCTGGGCAATCAACGCTGAACCACCCGGCAGAATGAAATTCTCCAGCGGCCCCAGCTCTTCATTCCACACATCGATCGCCGCTTCCAGCCGTTCGACTTCTGCCGTGTTCAGTGCCTGATACACCGGCATCGCCAGTTCACCACCCAAGTCGAACAACCGATGCTGGCAAGGCGCCAAAACCTCGATCACCTCGTTCAATCCTGGATAGGTGCCACTTTCCGCCGCCAACCCGGCCAATAGCACACCCACCTGGCTGTTCAACGTATCGACTTCGCCAATGGCTTCGATCCGCGGATGGTCCTTGGGCACGCGGCGGCCGTCGCCCAGCCCGGTTTCGCCTTTGTCGCCGGTGCGGGTGTAAATCTTCGACAAGCGAAAGCCCATGGTTACCTCGATAGCTGATTGAGTTCTTGAGAGACGAGCGGGGTGCCCGCCAAGGGCAGGCGCAAGGTGAAACACGTGCCTTGGCCCAGGGTCGATTGCACTTCCATCTGACCCTTGTGGTTGTTGGTAATGATGAAATACGAGACCGACAGGCCAAGACCGGTGCCCTGACCGATTTCCTTGGTGGTGAAGAACGGCTCGAAGGTGCGTTTGCGCACACTCTCGCTCATGCCGATGCCGTTGTCCTCCACCTGGATTTCCGCCCACGGCGGATTCAGCTTGGTGCGCAGAATGATCCGTCCCGGCTCGCGGTCGCCTTCGCGCTGGTGAATAGCCTGCGCGGCGTTTTTCAGCAAATTGAGCAGCACTTGCTCCAGTTCGTTCGCCGTGCCGGGCACCGGACCGAGTTGCGGATCGAACTGGCGAATGATCGCCTGGCCCTTGAAGTCGAAACCGATCGCCAGGTCGAAGTCGTTGCCGGCGATTTCCACCGCCTGATCGATCAGCGCCGGCAGGTCGCACGGGGCCATTTGCCGGGTACTGCGGCGGCTGAAGCTGAGCATGTGGGTGACGATTTTCGCTGCCCGGGCACCCGCCTGTTGAATGCCATCGAGCAGTTGCGGCACTTCCCGCGCTTGCAGGTATTTGTTGACCGTATCCAGCGCGATCCCGGTTTGCTCGGCTTGTTCGAGATTCTTCGGCAGATCAGGCGAAAGGCGTCGGCGAATGTTCTGCACGTTGTGCAGGATCGCGCCCAACGGGTTGTTGATCTCGTGGGCCATGCCCGCGGCAAGGCCGCCGACCGAGAGCATTTTTTCCGACTGCACCATCATTTCTTCCAGCGACAGGCGCTGAGTGATGTCGTCGATCCGGATCACCACACCGCGCCCAGCACCGCCCATCAGCGGGTAGAACGTCAGGGCGTAGTGCTTGGGTTCTTCGTCCTTGAGCCACGTCACCCGTTCAATCTTGGCCACCGTGTGCTGCTCGACGGTTTGCTTGAGTTGCGGCAGAAACGGCTTGAGCGGTTCGAAGGCAAGGAAGATCGGCTGGTTCAAGGCTTCGTCGAGGCGCGTGCCAGACAGGGCGCTGGCCTCTTGATTCCACTGCGTCACGTAGAGTTGTTCATCAAGGGCGATCAGCGCCGAGGGCATGGAATCGATGATGCTGTTGAGGTAGTTCTGGAAACCGGTGAGCTTCTTCTCGATCTTGCTGCGCACCTGGACTTCGAGCTCCAGTTTGCGATTGGTATGGCGGGTTTCTTCGGCCAGGCCCTGAGCCTGATCATACGCAGCCTGGGAATCGTCCCGGGCCCGTTTGAGTTGCTGCTCCCGGGCTTCGATCCGCGAGAGCATGGTGTTGAATGCTTCGGCGAGGCTGCCGATTTCGTCATGGTTGCCGCGGGAGGCGCGCAGGGCGTAGTTCTCTTCCCGGGTCACTTGCCGGGACAACTCTTCGAGCTGATGAATTGGCCGGGTGATCAGGCGTTTGATTTGTCGGGCAATCACCAGCCACAACAGCACACTGAAGATCAGAATCCCGAGACTGGCGGTGAGCGTCCCGGTGTAGAACGCCATCGGCAGTTCGCTGCTGGCGACCAGTAACAGGTGGCCGGGCGCGGTGCCGGGGCGGGGCAGGGTGATGATTTGATTGCTGCGAAACTCCGTGGCTTGCCACAATTCAATGTGCCGGTAACGCGTTGGCAGGCTCAGATTGTCGCCATGCTGCAGCTGCGCCAGACGCTCACCCTTGCCGTCATAAAGGGCCGCCGCGCGCAGCGGTGAATAGCTGTTGAGTTCATTGAGCAGGCGTTCGGCGCTTTGCGGTGACTGCAAGGCTTCGGACACCAGGCTGGGGTTGGACACCAGGCGGCCGATGGTCTGCAAGGCCTGAGGTGCCATGCTTTCCTGGGAGATGTAGTACGCGGCGCTGATAAAGGTCAGGTTGGCGACCAGCAGGACGGTGGTCAACAGCACCAACAGGGCGGCCAGTAATTTCTGGCCGACCGGAAGGTTTTCAAGGCGCTGGCGCAATGGCATCAGGTTCATCGCTGAAAAGGAACAAGTGGCCAGCGTAGCCGCTGCTCAGTCGCTGGGCAATCCAAGGCTGTGCAGATGGGTGATCAACCTTTGCTCAAGTTGATTGAGGTGCGGCAGGTTCAACTGATGCCTCGCGGCGACTTTGCAAGCATGACCCAATAGATAGCTGATCTCGGTGCGGCGCTGGCTCGCCACGTCCTGGTACATCGAAGAGTAGTTGGCGGCGGTTGCGTGAATCACCCGTTCGACTTCCTGTTGAAGGTCCTCGGCCGCTGCTGGTTGACCGCACTGCTCAAGCAACTCGGTCAATTCGACGCAAAGGGTGGCGACTTCACAGTGGTGTTCCTGTAAACCGCCATTACGGCAATCGTGCAGCACGGTCAGCGGATTGATCGCACAGTTGAGCGCCAGTTTTCGCCAAAGCCGGGTCAGAATATCGGTGCTCCACTCGTGGGGAATACCGGCGGCGCTCACGTCATCCAGCCAGATCGGCGCCACGGGATGCCCGGCATCCCCCAGCCAGGTGTAACCGTGGCCGGCGAATACCACGCGCCAGTCGCCATCGCGAAAGGCGCCTTCGGTGCTTGAGGCGCAAATGCAGCGTGCCTGCGGTACCTTCGTGGCGACGGCGTCCTGGCTGCCAAGACCGTTCTGCAACAGGATCAGCTCGGCGTCGGGGGCCAGGCGCGGTGCCAGTTGGGCCACGGCTTTCTCGGCATCGTAGGCTTTACACGCCACCAGCAGACGGTTGATCGGTTCACTGTTGTCGGGTGTCTCGGCGGGCACCGGATAGCACTGCGCTTCACCGTGTTCGACCAGCGTCAGCCCGCCCGCCGCCTCATACGCCTGCAAGCGTGCAGCGTCCCGCACGATCAGCTTGACCGGCACGCCGGCCCGCGCCAGTCGAGTGGCCCATAAGGTGCCAAGGCTGCCGCCGCCCAGAACATGCCAGGTGGTGGACATCAGCTTTTTGCTCTGTTTATCGCGCGCATGGGAGGCTCGCAGTGAATGATGGGAAAGACCCGTTATAATCAGCGCGGATTTTAACCGCAAGCCAGGCGTGCTCTATCGTGATCGAGCATGCCCTTTTATTGGAGAGATTACATGCCGTCGTTCGACGTGGTATCCGAACTGGACAAACACGAAGTCACCAACGCGGTCGAGAACGCCGTCAAGGAACTCGATCGTCGTTATGACCTGAAAGGCAAAGGCACCTTCGAGTTCAAGGAAAAGGACCTGACCGTCAACCTGACCGCTGAAGCCGATTTCCAGCTCGAAGCGATGATTGAGATCCTCAAGCTGGCCCTGGTCAAGCGCAAAATCGACGTGCAGTGCCTTGAAGTCAAGGATGCCTATGCGTCGGGCAAACTGATGAAGCAGGAAGCGGTCCTCAAGGAAGGCATCGACAAAGAGCTGGCGAAGAAAATCGTCGCTCATGTCAAAGACGCCAAGCTCAAGGTTCAGGCTGCCATTCAGGGTGAGCAGGTGCGCATTACCGGCAAGAAGCGTGATGACTTGCAGGAAGCCATCGCGGCCCTGCGCGCCAAGACGTTCGATATGCCGCTACAGTTCAACAACTTCCGCGACTGACCTTTTAAAGCGGGAACCCTGTGGGAGCGAGCTTGCTCGCGATGAGGGCGTATCAGTCGACATCACTGTTGAATGACGCACCGCAATCGCGAGCAAGCTCGCTCCCACAGGGAATGTGCTCACCCCCGGCGGGTCTTTTCTGCCGCTAATTTTTCGCGTGCCGGATGGCCGGAAATCAGGAGAATGTAGATGGATTTGAATACTGAAGTGGACAACCTGGTCAAGGCGTCTCAAGCCTGGCTTCCGATGATCATGGAATACGGCAGCCGCGTGCTGCTGGCGGTGATCACCCTGGCCATCGGCTGGTGGTTGATCAGCAAAGTAGCGCAAAAGCTTGGCGGGTTGCTGGCGCTGCGTAACGCCGACCTCGCGCTGCAAGGGTTCATCAGCAGTCTGGCGAACATTATTCTCAAGGTTTTGCTGGTAGTCAGCGTGGCATCGATGATCGGCGTGGAAACCACCTCGTTCGTCGCGGCCATCGGTGCGGCGGGTCTGGCCATCGGTCTGGCCTTGCAAGGTAGCCTGGCGAACTTCGCTGGCGGCGTGCTGATTCTGTTGTTCCGCCCGTTCCGCATTGGTGACTGGATCGAAGCCCAAGGTGTTGCCGGCACTGTCGACAGCATCCAGATCTTCCACACTGTGCTGCGTACCGGCGATAACAAAACGATCATAGTGCCTAACGGTAACCTGTCGAACGGCATCATCACCAACACTAACCGTCAGCCGACGCGCAAAGTTGTGTTTGATGTGGGGGTTGATTACGAAGCGGACCTGCAGAAGGCCCGTCATGTTTTGCTGGACCTGGCCCAAGACGAGCGTGTTTTGGCTGACCCGGCACCTCAGGCAGTGATTTCTACTCTGGGCGACAGTTCGATTACTGTTTCCCTGCGGGTGTGGGTCAAGACGGCGGATTACTGGGATGTATTGTTCATGTTCAACGAACAGTCTCGTGATCGATTGAAAACTGCCGGTATCGATATTCCGTTTCCACAGCGGGTGATTCGAGTGGTTCAGGAAGCTGCGGTGCAGTAAAGCAACAAAAAAGGCCCATCCGAAGATGGGCCTTTTTTTGATTACCGCGAACTAACTTTCGGCAATTACAGAACCGAAATCGGGTAGTCGACGATCAGACGGAACTCGTTGATATCGCCTTCAGCCTGGTCGGTATTGGCACGGTGCCATGCTTGACGAATGCGGAAGGACAAATCTTTCGCAGGGCCGGCCTGAACTACGTACTTGGCTTCTAAGTTAGTTTCGTGATGCTTGCCATCTTCGCCGTAGCCGTAAAGGCGGTATGGGCTGTCGGCATCCATTTTGGTGCCGTCGATATCCCAGCCTTTAGCGTAACGGGTCATGAAGCTCAAACCAGGTACGCCGTACTCAGCCATTTTCAGGTCATAACGAATTTGTACAGACTTTTCGTTTGGCGCGTTGAAGTCAGAGTACTGGATGGAGTTGGCGAGGAAGATCGAGTCGCCGCCGCGGTTGTTGTCACCCACACCGACGTAGTCGAACGGGGTGTCGCCGTTAACTTTCTGGAAGCCGAGGGTAACGGTGTGAGCCTTCAGGAACGAATAAGCGGCTGCCAGCGAGAACGTGGTGTTGCTGATGTCGCCCGCTTTTGCATCGCCAGCATCGGTGGTGCGGTAGATGTTACCGTCCAGGTTGACCGACTGATCGCTACCCATTGGAATGGTGTAGTTCACGTTGGCGTAGTACTGGTTCCAGATGTCCTTGAACTCGGAACCATAGAGCGAAACGCTCAGGTTGTCGGTAATGCCGTATTTGCCACCGGCATAGTCCATGGTCCTGCCGGTTACAGAGTCGTCAGGGGGAGAGCTCGCGTACTGGGCGTGCAACTCACCGTCGCTGTTCATCTCATCCTGGCTGGAGGCCGAGTAGAAGTGACCGGCTTCCAGGTCCAGGTTGTTGATTTCGCTGCTCTGCAGTTGGAAACCGGTAGCGGTTTGAGGCAACAGACGGGAACCGCCCACAGCGAACACTGGGGAGGTGCTTGGCTGCATCTGACCGAACTTCAGTTCAGTCTTGGAAATGCGAACTTTGACTGCTGCACCGGCTTTGCCGAAGCTGTCGCTGTTTTCGCGTTCGCTGTTGGTTGACAAGTTGCCCGAGCCGGAAAACTTGTCGCGGGCGTCCAGCTTGATACCCAGGTAGCCGAATGCGTCAACACCTACACCAACAGTACCTTGGGTGTAACCGGAACTGAATACACCGTGGAAACCCTGGGTCCAGTCTTTGTCATCGACTGAACGGTCTTTCTTGTCACGGTTAAAATAGTAGTTGCGAAGCAGCAAGTCGAACTTGGCGTCTTCAACAAAACCTTTGGCTTCAGCCTGGTCACTTACAAAAGGTGCGGCCGTAGCCATTTGGGTGCTGGCTGCTGCTGCAACTGCCAGTGCGATCATGCTCCACTTCATCACGCGCATCGTGATTTGCTCCTTTGGTTTTTAGAAGAGTACTGCCGTCCCGCCTGTTTTATTATCCGGGCGGCTCTTTCTTTTTGTGTCGGCGCAAACTTATATCACGCCGACCATGTTGGCGATACTTGCGCATCTAACCTTGCAGCTTCTTTACGACCCTGTCGCAAACGGCTTGGTAGATGTCGCAAATTTACAGCCTCGACGCAAGCGGACTGACAACTTTTAACGTTGTTTTCCAGGGCCTGAGCATCGGTAAAAAGAGTCCCTGGTGAAACGCTTGAATCTCCATCGGGCAACCCTGCCACTGTTTTTATTTGCCTTAAGGCTTCCACTTCCAGCGGACGCTTTAGAGGCGATGTGGGTGTGAATGCAACAAGCGTGCACAAATCAGAATCCTGCTGGGTTTTTTTCTGAAAGCCTGCCTGTGACTGTAAAAACCTCATAAAACCGGGGTGTTCAAGCACGTTTTGTTCGGGCTTGACGCCATGGTTTGCATCGTGTTGTACCCTCGTGGTCGACTGCGTGACAACCCCAAACGTTACCGGTTCACCCCGCCAGTGAGTAAATGGCGGATACCTGACCGACTCAGCGTAGACGCACTGTGCGGTTTTGGTGCAAAAAATTTTAATCGCTGTACTGAATTCATACAGTGCGGCCGTTTGTCAAATTCGAACGCGTCGTTGTTTATCAGTCAGTTCGGCGTTTTTTGGGTGGCTGCTGGTTCTGTAATGGTGCGTCCTGAACGAAAATGACTCATGGCGGGGCGCGTGACCGGTCGTTTGTAGTTTCTCGGGTTGGCTTCGACCATGGTTCGTCGTGAAGCCAGCGGCGTTCGCAGGTATGCTGCCGTCCTGTCGCTTGGTGCGCCGTCTCTCGGGATGGACGCTAAGCTGAAAAATGATGACCAGGCGGGAGTGCGCGCAGTGTTCGCTTTAGATCCACGGCTTCAACAAGACACGTTACCGATTGGGGATTTCCCACTCTGCCGGTTACTGCTGTCCAATGATTCGAACTACCCCTGGTTCATTCTGGTGCCACGTCGCGACGATATCAGTGAGATATTTCAGTTGGATGTCGCAGATCAACAGCAGCTGTGGCAGGAAACGACCGCACTGGCGGAAATGCTCAAGGACTCGTTTGACGCGGACAAGTTGAATGTCGCGGCCTTGGGTAACGTCGTCAGTCAGTTGCACATGCATGTGATTGTGCGCAAGCGTGAGGACGCCGCCTGGCCGGCGCCGGTCTGGGGTCAACACCCAGCCAAGCCTTATGGCTCAGAGCAGATCGCGTTGATTCGCGAGCGGTTGCGCCTGGTTTTGACCGATGATTTTACGTTTCTGGAGGGTTGAATCATGAGCCTGGAAGCACGCGTTACCGATCTGGAGAGCCAGCTGGCGTTTCAGGATGACACCATCCAGGCATTGAGTGATGTGCTGGCGACGCAGCAGCGTGCGGTTGAGCGCCTGCAACTGCAAATGGCCGCCTTGCTCAAGCGGCAAGAGGAAATGGCCGGTCAGTTCGAGACGTTTGAAGAAGAAGCGCCACCGCCGCATTACTGAGTGTGACCAACAGACGGGCAATAAAAAACCGCGAACAGCCAGGCTGTTCGCGGTTTTTTTTAGCCTTGGATCAGCGACGCGGCAGTGCGGCGATCACATCTTCGGCTTGCAGGCCTTTGTCACGATTCATGACGGAGAACTCCACGCGCTGGCCTTCGACCAGAACGCGATGACCTTCGCCACGAATGGCCCGGAAATGCACGAAAATATCGTCGCCGGAATCACGGGAAATAAAGCCGAAGCCTTTGGAGGTGTTGAACCACTTGACGGTGCCGGTATCGCGGTTGCTCATGTCATAGCTTGGCGAGGCGGCGGCCGGTGAAGATTTGTAGAAGCTGATGGCCAGGTGCAGAAGAACGGCAATCAGGGCAGCGACCAGGCTGAACAGAACAGCAGGTTGACCGGCAATGACAGGCATCGGCGCGATCAGCGTCAGGGTTTGCAGGACGACGGTCAGAACCAGCAGGGCGCTGACCAGGTTTTGCAGTTGATGACGCGGGCCTTTGTTCCAGTAGGGGATAACAGGAGCGAGGGTGAGGTTGAGCAGGCCGAAAAAGGCCAGGTACAGCGCATCGGGTTGTTGCAGGTAAGGTACGGCTTCGGATCGCAGGCTAGGGATGAAGGACAGCAGCAGGGCTGCTGCGCCCATTAGCAGGTGGACAATTTTCAACATTTTGAGTAACTCACGTTAAGACGGATCACAAGGAAGAGCTGATGGAGCACGGTTCGCTTCAGAACAATAAGAGGCGTTGGACACGTACCCGGTATCAGCCTATGCGCAGCCCCCGGAAAATAGGCGGTAGCGACACACTGCCTATTTAACAGCAAAGCCTGCGGCTACTCAAATCAGCCAGTCCAGCGGTGCCCTGAGGGTCGATTTGTCGCAGCAATCTGGAGAATCCGGGGCTGCGGGGTGCCGGCAGGCTTGCTAGAGTGGTCCTGCACCTGTTGGATGAATTTCATCACCTTTAGGGGAAACGCATGGCAATCGATATCGGTATCAGTGAAGAGGATCGCAAGTCCATCGTCGACGGACTTTCGCGCCTGCTGTCGGACACTTATGTACTTTATTTGAAAACCCATAACTTCCATTGGAACGTCACCGGTCCGATGTTTCGGACTTTGCACTTGATGTTCGAGGAGCAATATAACGAATTGGCCCTGGCCGTCGATTCGATTGCCGAGCGCATTCGCGCCCTCGGGTTTCCTGCGCCAGGCGCCTATTCCATTTATGCTCGACTGTCTTCTATTAAAGAAGAGGTCGGCGTACCCAGCGCCGAAGACATGATCAAGCAACTGGTCGACGGGCAAGAGGCGGTCACACGTACTGCACGCGGGATATTCCCTCTGCTCGACAAGGTCAGTGACGAGCCAACAGCTGACCTCCTGACCCAGCGGATGCAAGTCCACGAGAAAACCGCGTGGATGCTGCGCTCCCTGCTGGATCAGTAACAATGTCGGTGCGCGGATGGCGCCCATGAGGTGTTGTTCGCGCCCTGTCTTCTCGTGACTTTAAATGCCTTTCCATTGAATGATATTGCACCTAGGTGTGTAGGAAATTGACTGGACTAGGACGGTCTCCATGATCGCCCTTCAGTTGTTGGCTTATCCTACGTTGATGGTCATAAAGTCATCTGGATATAACTTTGCGCCTGCGCTTTTATAGAGAAACAGCTTGTTGCTCTTATAAAAAAACAAGGATGGCAAAGGAGTGTCAACGATATGGATTACGAAGACAGGAGAAGCGAGGTGAAGGTCGGTCCGGTCAAGGAGATAAGGATCGATCCATTTGTCAGCGAATTTGATATGGGCCTGGCCCAGCCTTTATCCCGGTCAGTGCGGCTAAATGGCTTTGCAACCTGTTTGCGGCTTGAACAGGTCTACTGGGATATTTTGGGCGACATGGCCAAGGTCAACTGCTGTACGGTCAGTGCGCTGTTGTCCCATGTGGACCGCGAGGTGCATTTGCGTCACGGCGGGGTCAAGAACTTCACCGGGCTGGTGCGGGTTGTGTGCGTCGTGCACAGCCTGAAGGAAGGCGGCTGCGTCGCCATGCCTTAGCCACAAGGGGTGGAATGGGTAGAGTATCGGTCTGTGCAGTCTTACGGCTGCACAGGCTGCATTTAATGGATATAATCCCGCTCTTTGCCGCAAAACCCAGCGTGTGCGGTAGCAATCTGATCGCCGAGACAACCCCCATGCCGATGTACGACTATCAATGTGCTTCCTGTGGTCATCAGTTGGAAGCCATTCAAAAGATCAGCGCAGCACCGCTGGTCGACTGCCCTGCCTGCCAGGCGCCAGAGCTTAAGAAGATGCTGTCCATGCCGGGCTTCCGCCTTAGCGGCACCGGCTGGTACGAAACCGATTTCAAGACCGGTTCCAAGAAGAACCTGGCCGGCGGCGACAAAGCTGACTAGGGTCTTGAGCCTGAGTTGAACCACACGTGCGAGCTCTTGCATCATCTGGCGCCTTTCACAAGGGCAGGATATGAGCAAGGCCTCCAACCGAATTTCGAATTACGAGAAGCGAAACCACTACCATGATGCGCAGCCATTATTGCGGCCAACTGAACGAAAGCCTGGAAGGCCAGGAAATTACCCTTTGCGGATGGGTTCACCGTCGCCGTGACCACGGTGGGGTGATTTTCCTCGATATCCGTGATCGTGACGGTCTGGCCCAGGTGGTGTTCGACCCGGACCGCGCTGAAACCTTCGCCGCCGCCGATCGCGTGCGCAGCGAATACGTGGTCAAGGTCACCGGCAAGGTTCGCCTGCGTCCGGCCGGTGCCGGCAACGCCAACATGGCGTCGGGCATGATCGAAGTGCTGGGCTACGAGCTGGAAGTACTGAACGAAGCGGAAACCCCGCCGTTCCCGCTCAACGAGTTCTCCGACGTCGGCGAAGAAACCCGTCTGCGTTATCGCTTCATCGACCTGCGTCGTCCGGAAATGCTCGAGAAGCTGCGTCTGCGTTCGCGCATGACCACCAGCATCCGTCGTTATCTGGACGAGAACGGCTTCCTCGACGTCGAGACGCCGATCCTGACTCGCGCTACCCCGGAAGGTGCTCGCGATTACCTGGTGCCGAGCCGTACTCACGCCGGTTCGTTCTTCGCCTTGCCGCAATCGCCGCAGCTGTTCAAGCAACTGTTGATGGTTGCCGGCTTCGATCGCTACTACCAGATCGCCAAGTGCTTCCGCGACGAAGACCTGCGTGCCGACCGTCAGCCTGAATTCACTCAGATCGACATCGAAACCAGCTTCCTCGATGAAAAAGACATCATCGGTATCACCGAAGGCATGATCCGCAACCTGTTCAAGGAAGTGCTGGACCTGGAATTCGGTGAGTTCCCGCACATGACCTACGAAGAGGCCATGCGTCGTTACGGTTCCGACAAGCCGGACCTGCGTAACCCGCTGGAACTGGTTGACGTTGCCGATCAACTGAAAGACGTCGACTTCAAGGTGTTCAGCGGCCCTGCCAACGACCCGAAATGCCGCGTTGCCGCTCTGCGCGTTCCAGGCGCGGCGAGCATGCCGCGCAAGCAGATCGACGACTACACCAAGTTCGTCGGCATCTACGGTGCCAAGGGCCTGGCGTACATCAAGGTCAACGAGCGCGCCAAAGGCGTTGAAGGTCTGCAATCGCCGATCGTCAAGAACATCCCTGAAGCCAACCTCAATGTGATCCTTGATCGCGTTGGCGCGGTTGACGGCGACATTGTGTTCTTCGGTGCCGACAAAGCCAAGATCGTCAGCGAAGCCCTGGGCGCGCTGCGGATCAAGGTCGGTAACGATCTGAACCTGCTGACGTGCGAGTGGGCACCGATGTGGGTTGTCGACTTCCCGATGTTCGAAGAGAACGACGACGGTAGCTTCACTGCCTTGCACCACCCGTTCACCGCGCCGAAGTGCACCCCGGAAGAACTGGAAGCCAACCCGGCGACCGCTCTGTCCCGTGCCTACGACATGGTCCTGAACGGCACCGAGCTGGGTGGCGGTTCGATCCGTATCCACCGCAAGGAAATGCAACAGTCGGTATTCCGTCTGCTGGGTATCAGTGAAGCGGAACAGGAAGAGAAATTCGGCTTCCTGCTTGACGCCCTGAAATACGGCGCGCCGCCGCACGGTGGTCTGGCCTTCGGTCTGGACCGTCTGGTGATGCTGATGACCGGCGCCCAGTCGATCCGTGAAGTGATTGCCTTCCCGAAAACCCAGAGCGCCGCTTGCGTCATGACTCAGGCCCCGGGTGTGGTAGATGCCAAGGCATTGCGCGAACTGCACATTCGTCTGCGCGAAACGCCTAAAGCTGAGTAAGGCTGACCAGAAGGGCGCATCTTCGGATGCGCCCTTTCTTTTATAGAGTGGTCGAGATTTTTGTTTGCTGGCTGGCGCCTCATGGTGCGGCGGGCAATGTTTCAAAGAGAATTCGGAGCGAGATATGGCGGGTCATTCCAAGTGGGCGAACATCAAGCACCGCAAAGAACGTCAGGATGCCAAGAAGGGCAAGATTTTCACCAAGTGGATTCGTGAACTGACCGTTGCTGCCCGTCAGGGCGGTAGTGATCCGGGTTCCAACCCGCGTTTGCGTCTGGCGCTGGACAAGGCCCTCGGCGCGAACATGAGCCGCGACATCATTGATCGCGCGGTCGCCCGCGGCGCCGGTGCTGCCGACACCGACGACATGGTCGAACTGACCTACGAAGGCTACGGCCCGGGCGGCGTGGCGGTGATGGTCGAGTGCATGACCGACAACCGCAATCGCACCGCCGCCGCTGTTCGCCACGCGTTCAGCAAGTGCGGCGGCAACCTCGGTACGGACGGTTCGGTGGCCTATCTGTTCGAGCGCAAGGGGCAGATTTCCTTCGCACCAGGCGTTGACGAAGATGCGCTGATGGAAGCGGCGATGGAGGCCGATGCCGATGACGTGGTGACCCACGAAGACGGCTCCATCGACGTATTCACCTCGTTCGCCGGTTTCTACTCAGTGCGTAATGCGCTGGAAGCGGCCGGTTTCAAAGGTGATGACGCGGAAATCGTGATGTTGCCGACCACCAGTGCCGAACTGGACCTGGAAGGCGCCGAGAAGGTTCTCAAGCTGATCGACATGCTTGAAGACCTGGATGACGTGCAGAACGTCTACTCCAACGCGGACATTCCAGAGGCAGTCGCCGCACAGCTCGGATAAGGGTGACTAAGATCTAATGTGGGAGCTGGCTTGCCTGCGATGCCATCACTTCGGTCTGTCTGATACACCGAGGTGATGCCATCGCAGGCAAGCCAGCTCCCACAATTGTTATTCGCTGTATTGAATATCGTGCTCTTACCTAACCCGCAGGCGTTATGACTTTAATTCTTGGTATCGACCCCGGTTCGCGCATTACCGGTTATGGCGTAGTGCGTGATACCGGGCGTGGTTGCGTTTACGTGGCGTCGGGCTGCATTCGCACAGGTTCCGGCGAGCTGCATGAACGCCTGCAAATCGTCTATCGCGGCGTGCGCGAAGTCATCCAGACCTACGGCCCGGTGACCATGGGGATCGAAAAGGTCTTCATGGCGCGCAACGCCGACTCTGCGCTGAAACTTGGCCAGGCCCGCGGCGCAGCCATCGTTGCCGGGGCGGAAGAAAGCCTGGAAATCGCTGAATACACCGCGACGCAGGTCAAACAGGCGGTGACCGGGACCGGCGCGGCGAATAAAGAGCAGGTGCAAATGATGGTCATGCACATGCTGAAACTGACCAGCAAGCCGCAAATCGATGCCTCGGACGCCCTGGCCATTGCCATTTGCCATGCTCACACCCGTTCCAGCCTGTTACCCCATGGCCTGGGTACGGCACGCAGTCGTGGCGGGCGCCTGCGTCTCTGATAGCATCAGCAATCAATTTTTTATGGAGCGAGGGTTTTGCGCCTGTGTCGTCGGCGCAAAACCCTTGTTCTGTCAGTCGCCAGCACTGATCTGGCCAACGCTCAAGGATCTGAAACGTGATTGGACGCTTGCGCGGCACACTGGCTGAGAAACAGCCGCCGCACCTGATTCTGGATGTAAACGGTCTGGGGTATGAGCTGGAAGTGCCCATGACCACGCTTTATCGCTTGCCGTCGGTCGGTGAGCCGCTGACCTTGCACACCCATTTGGTCGTACGCGAAGACGCGCAGTTACTCTATGGCTTCTTCGGCAAGCGCGAGCGAGACTTTTTTCGCGAGTTGATCCGTCTCAATGGTGTGGGGCCGAAATTGGCCCTGGCCCTGATGTCGAGCCTGGAAGTCGATGAGCTGGTCCGTTGCGTGCAGTCCCAGGACACCTCGGCACTGACCAAGGTGCCGGGCGTGGGCAAGAAGACTGCCGAGCGTTTGCTGGTGGAACTCAAGGATCGCTTCAAGGCCTGGGAAACGGTGCCGGCGATGTTCGCGTTGGTGCCAAACCAGCCGGGTGGGCCAGATGCGCCAGCTCCGGTTGCCACCGCCGAAAATGACGCGGTCAGCGCGCTGATCTCCCTGGGCTACAAGCCGCAGGAAGCCAGCAAGGCGATTTCCGCGATCAAGGAGAAAGGTTTGAGCAGTGAAGACATGATTCGTCGTGCCCTGAAGGGAATGATCTAAGTGATTGAAGCTGATCGTCTGATTACCGCCACACCTGGTCCTCGTGACCGCGAGGAAGTCCAGGACCGGGCGATTCGTCCTGTCAGCCTGGCCGAGTACATTGGCCAGCCGACCGTTCGCGAGCAAATGGAGTTGTTCATCCAGGCGGCTCGTGGGCGCAATGAATCCCTGGACCACACGCTGATTTTCGGCCCGCCGGGTCTGGGTAAAACCACTCTGGCCAACATCATCGCCCAAGAAATGGGCGTGTCGATCAAGAGCACCTCGGGCCCTGTGCTTGAGCGCCCGGGTGATCTGGCTGCGCTGCTGACCAATCTTGAGCCACACGACGTGCTGTTTATCGACGAAATCCATCGGCTCTCGCCGATCGTCGAAGAAGTGCTGTACCCGGCCATGGAAGATTTCCAGCTCGACATCATGATCGGCGAAGGGCCGGCCGCGCGCTCGATCAAGCTTGATCTGCCGCCGTTCACCCTGGTCGGTGCGACGACGCGGGCGGGGATGCTGACCAATCCGCTGCGCGACCGTTTCGGGATCGTCCAGCGCCTGGAGTTCTACAACACCGCCGACCTGGCAACGATTGTCAGTCGTTCGGCTAACATCCTCGGCTTGCCGCTGGACCCGGAAGGCGCCTTCGAAATCGCCCGCCGTGCCCGTGGTACGCCGCGGATCGCCAACCGCTTGCTGCGCCGGGTTCGGGATTTCGCCGAAGTTCGCGCCAAGGGCCACATCACCAAACCGATCGCCGACCTGGCCTTGAACCTGCTGGATGTCGACGAGCGTGGTTTCGATCACCAGGATCGACGTCTGTTGTTGACCATGATCGAGAAGTTCGACGGTGGGCCGGTCGGGGTCGATAGCCTCGCTGCAGCCATCAGTGAAGAGCGTCACACCATTGAAGACGTGCTTGAGCCGTACTTGATCCAGCAGGGCTACATCATGCGTACGCCGCGGGGGCGAGTGGTGACCCGGCATGCGTACCTGCACTTCGGTTTAAACATCCCGTCACGATTGGGCGAGATGCCCGTGGTAGACGAGTTCCTCGATGCCGTGGACGATTAATAACCTTTGCGCGCCGATTTATTCGGGGTTTGTGCGGTCCTAGGACCGTACTTTCGCCAGAAAGCCGTGAATCAATGAAAAACAGTTGCCTGGCCGGATTGGCAACCTGAGGAGTAAGCACTAGAGTATGCGCGCGCAAAACGGGCTTGAGCCTTTCGCACTTCGTTGTCGCGTTTATTACGAGGACACCGATGCGGGCGGCATCGTGTATTACGTTAATTACCTCAAGTTTATGGAACGGGCTCGAACCGAGCGGCTCCGGGAGCTGGGCTTTGCCCAATCCCAGCTTGCAGGTGAGGACCTGTTGTTCGTCGTGCATTCCAGCGAAGCGCGTTACCACGCGCCGGCGCGACTGGACGACGAGCTGCTGGTAAGCGCTGAAGTAATCGAATTGAACCGTGTCAGCCTGCGCTTCAAACAGCAGGTCAGGCGAGCCACGGATAATGCGCTGCTCTGCGAAGGGCAGTTTTTGGTGGCCTGTGTGCGCACTAACAGTTTGAAACCCCGGGCCATTCCCGAAGCTCTACGTGCGGCCTTTGCCGACGTGAGCGGCGCGGGTACACACTCAAAGCAGGAGATAAAGCGTGGAAGCTAACGTCGTCGACCATTCCTCCATGTGGAGCCTGGTCAGCAATGCCAGTATCGTGGTGCAACTGGTAATGCTGATCCTGGTAGCCGCATCGGTGACCTCATGGATCATGATCTTTCAGCGCAGCAATCTGCTGCGCGCCGGTCGACGTGCCCTGGAGAGCTTTGAAGAGCGCTTCTGGTCGGGTATCGACCTGTCCAAACTCTACCGTCAGGCCGGCAGCAACCCTGATCCGGATTCGGGCGTAGAGCAGATCTTCCGTGCCGGTTTCAAGGAATTCTCCCGTCTGCGCCAGCAGCCAGGCGTTGACCCGGAAGCGGTCATGGAAGGCGTGGCCCGCGCCATGCGCGTCGCCATTTCCCGCGAAGAAGAAAAGCTCGAGCAGAGCCTGCCGTTCCTCGCGACCGTAGGTTCCGTCAGCCCGTACATCGGTCTGTTCGGTACCGTCTGGGGGATCATGAACTCCTTCCGTGGTCTGGCAACTGCCCAGCAAGCGACGCTGGCCACTGTGGCTCCAGGTATCGCCGAGGCACTGATTGCAACCGCGATCGGTCTGTTCGCCGCCATCCCGGCCGTTATCGCTTACAACCGTTTTGCTGCTCGCAGTGAAACCCTGCTGGGCCGTTACTACACCTTCGCCGATGAATTCCAGGCGATCCTGCACCGCAAAGTGCACACCAGCGAAGAATAAGCAGGTAATTTCCAATGGCTTTAATCGCTCGAGCTCGCAAAAAGCGCAAGCCGGTTGCCGAGATGAACGTGGTGCCTTACATCGACGTGATGTTGGTGCTGCTGGTCATCTTCATGGTGACCGCTCCGATGCTCAATCAGGGCGTGAAAGTTGATCTGCCCAAGGTTTCCAGCGAAGCCTTGCCGCAGGACAACAACACTCAGGTCCTGACCATTTCGATCAAGGCTGACAAGACCTATTACTGGAACCTTGGCAGCGAAGTCGACACTGAAAAGCAGCAGGACAAGGCAATGACCTTGCCGCAGATGACTGACGCCGTGACCAAGATCATTCGCGCCGGTACTGAAGGCGGCAAGCGTACCCAAGTGTTCATCCGCGGCGACAAGACCGTTGATTACGGTTCCGTCATGGGCGCCATGGGCGGGTTGCAGAAAGCCGGGGTCGGTAACGTTGGCTTGATTACCGAGGCACCCTGATGCAGCAAATGCGAGAGCCGTCCGCCTCGGAAAGCTACTTCTGGCCTAGTGTCCTGGCGATTGTCTTGCACGTGCTGGTGTTCGGCATGCTGTTCGTCAGTTTTGCCTTCACGCCCGAACTGCCGCCGGCCAAGCCGATTGTCCAGGCGACCCTGTACCAACTGAAATCGAAAAGTCAGGCGACCACCCAGACCAATCAGAAGATTGCGGGTGAGGCGAAGAAATCCGCCGCGCGCCAGACCGAAGTCGAGCAGATGGAACAGAAAAAGATCGAGCAGGAAGCGATCAAAGCCGCGGAACAAAAGAAGGAAGATGCGGCTCAAAAAGCCGAAGAATCCAAAAAGGCCGACGAGACGAAGAAAGCGGAAGAGGCAAAAAAGGCTGATGAAGCCAAGAAAGCCGATGAAGCGAAGAAGACCGCCGAAGCCAAAAAGGTCGAAGAGAAACAATTGGCTGATATAGCCAAGAAGAAGTCTGAAGAAGAAGCCAAGAAAGCAGCTGAAGAAGAGGCCAAGAAAGCGGCCGCTGAAGAAGCGAAGAAAAAGATCGTCGAAGACGCGAAGAAGAAAGCCGCGGAAGACGCCAAGAAGAAATCTGAAGCTGAAGACGCGAAGAAGAAAGTCGCCGAAGACGCGAAGAAGAAAGCTGCTGCCGATGCTGCGAAGAAAAAATCGCAGGAAGCGGCACGTAAATCCGCCGAAGACAAAAAGGCTCAGGCCTTGGCAGATTTGCTTTCCGACACGCCGGAGCGTCAGCAGGCCTTGGCGGATGAGCAGGGTGACGAAGTCGCCGGTAGTTTCGATGATCTGATCCGTGCTCGTGCAGCGGAAGGCTGGGCTCGTCCACCTTCGGCCCGCAAAGGCATGACAGTCGTGTTGCAAATCGGCATGTTGCCGGACGGTACGGTGACTTCGGTCAGCGTCGGCAAGTCCAGTGGCGATGGTCCATTTGACGCTTCTGCTGTAGCAGCGGTGAAGAATATTGGACGTTTGACAGAAATGCAGGGAATGAAGCCGAGCGATTTCGCTCCGTATCGTTCATTCAAGATGACATTCACACCTGAGGATCTAGCCTTGTGAGAAACCTTCTTCGAGGAATGCTTGTCGTTATCTGCTGCCTGGCAGGGATAGCGGCAGCTGATGAAAAAAACATTCTGGTCACCAGCGGCAGTGATCGGGCCACCCCGATTGCAGTCGTTCCGTTTGGCAACCAGGGCGGCAGCGTGCTGCCGGACGACATGGCCGAAATCATCGGTAACGACCTGCGCAACTCGGGTTACTACTCGCCGATTCCAAAACAGAACATGATCAGCCAGCCAAGCCAGGCCAGCGAAATCATCTTCCGTGACTTCAAGGCGCTGGGTGCCCAGTACGTCATGGTCGGCAGTATTGCTCCTGCAGGCGGTCGCCTGCAGGTCCAATACGCACTGTTCAACGTCGCCACCGAGCAGCAAGTGCTGACCGGCAGCGTGTCGGGCAGCGTCGATCAACTGCGCGACATGTCGCACTACATCGCGGACCAGTCGTTCGAAAAACTCACCGGTATCAAAGGTGCGTTCTCGACTCGTCTGTTGTACGTGACAGCCGAGCGTTTTTCCGAGAAGAACACTCGCTACACGCTGCAACGTTCGGACTATGACGGTGCCCGCGCTGTGACCCTGCTGCAATCGCGCGAGCCGATCCTGTCGCCGCGTTTCGCACCGGACGGCAAGCGCATCGCTTATGTCTCGTTCGAGCAGAAGCGTCCGCGTATTTTCATGCAGAACATCGACACCGGTCGCCGTGAGCAGATCACCAACTTCGAAGGCCTGAATGGCGCGCCAGCATGGTCGCCGGATGGCAATCGTCTGGCATTCGTACTGTCGAAAGATGGCAACCCGGACATCTACGTGATGAACCTGGGTTCGCGTCAGATTACGCGTGTCACTAACGGTCCTGGCATCAACACCGAACCGTTCTGGGGTAAAGATGGTTCGACCATCTACTTCACCTCGGACCGTGGCGGCAAGCCGCAGATCTACAAAACCAGCGCAGGCGGTGGTGGTGCGGAGCGTGTGACCTTTATCGGTAACTACAACGCCAACCCTAAACTTTCGGCTGACGAAAAGACCCTGGTGATGATCCATCGTCAGGAAGGTTTCACTAATTTCAAGGTGGCGGCCCAGGATTTGCAGCGCGGAAGCGTAAAAATCCTCACTGATAGCACTCTGGACGAGTCGCCTACTGTTGCGCCCAACGGCACCATGGTAATCTACGCCACCCGCCAGCAGGGCCGGGGAGTCTTGATGCTCGTGTCCATTAATGGACGCGTAAGGCTCCCGCTTCCTACCGCACAAGGCGAAGTCAGAGAACCTTCCTGGTCCCCTTACCTGAACTGACGCGGCGCTACACGTTGTACTTAACACACTGGGGTTCATTAGGAGTTTCACGATGGAAATGCTGAAGTTTGGTAAATTTGCTTCGCTGGCGCTGGCCAGGGCTGTAGCTGTAGGTTGCTCGTCCAAAGGCGGCGACAATGCCGGTGAAGGCGCTGTAGATCCAAACGCTGGTTACGGCGCAAACACTGGTGCAGTTGACGGCTCCCTGAGCGAAGAAGCTGCTCTGCGCGCAATCACCACTTTCTACTTCGAATACGACAGTTCGGACCTGAAGCCAGAAGCCATGCGCTCCCTGGACATTCACGCCAAAGACCTGAAAGCAAACGGCGCTCGCGTTGTTCTGGAAGGCAACACCGACGAACGTGGTACTCGTGAGTACAACATGGCACTGGGCGAGCGTCGTGAGAACGCCGTTCGGCGTTACCTGGTACTGCAAGGTGTTTCCCCAGATCAGCTGGAACTGTTTTCCTACGGCGAAGAGCGTGCTGTTTCTACCGGCAACGACGAGCAGTCCTGGGCTCAAAACCGTCGCGTCGAACTGCGTAAGTAATTCGTCATGCGAACGTGCCGTCGTGCTGTAACTGTTTTGGCTCTCAGCCTCGCACCGCTTGCGGTGTGGGCTGCGGTTCCTGTGGTCGATAACGACTCCGGCTATAACAATAGCGGGACTAGTAATCCGCCTGCGGGTTACGGTACGAACGGCGCCTATGCCGGGGGAGGGGTTTCGGCCCCTGTCTCGGCACAGGGCGAGCTGTTCAACCAACTGCAATCGATGCAGGAGCAGATCTCGCGCCAACAAGGCATCATCGAAGTTCTGCAAAATGATGTAGCGCGCATGAAGCAAGAGAACCTGGAGCGATATCAGGATCTTGATCGGCGCATAGGAACCGGCGTTGCACCAGCCGCGACTCCTGATAATTCTTCCACCGGTGGCAGTTTGAATGCCCCCGGTGCAGCAGTGGGCGCAGCCGCAGGAGCGGCAGCCGCTCAGGCACCTGCCGCGGGTAGCGAACCGGCTGATCCGGCGAAGGAAAAACTGTATTACGATGCAGCTTTCGACCTGATCAAAGCCAAGGATTTCGACAAGGCCAGCCAGGCTTTTGCCGCATTCCTGCGCAAGTACCCGAACAGTCAGTACGCGGGTAATGCCCAGTACTGGTTGGGCGAAGTGAACTTGGCCAAGGGCGATCTGCAAGGTGCAGGTCAGGCTTTTGCCAAGGTTTCACAGCTGTACCCCAAGCATCCAAAAGTGCCTGATTCGCTGTACAAGCTGGCTGATGTAGAGCGCCGCCTTGGTCACCCCGACAAGGTCAAAGGCATTCTGCAACAGGTTGTGTCGCAATACCCGGGCACTTCCGCTGCTCAGCTGGCTCAGCGTGATCTGCAGAAAATGTAAGGCTGCTTGACCTGTTTCGAAGAAACCCGCGCTTGTCGCGGGTTTTTTCGTTAGAATTCACGCCCTTTTTATGAAACACGCTTTTTGGGATCTGCGCGGTGGCGGGGTTCCTTGAAGTGCCTGACGGAGGCGGACAGCCTGTTTAGCTGTTATGCCCGTGGCGACTATGCAAGACACATTGAGAATCACCGAAGTTTTCTACTCGTTGCAGGGTGAAACGCGGACTGCCGGGCTGCCCACTGTTTTTGTGCGTCTGACCGGTTGCCCATTGCGTTGCCAATACTGCGACAGCGCTTATGCATTCACTGGCGGCACCATTCGCACGCTCGACGACATTCTTGAGCAAGTGGCCGGTTTTCGTCCGCGTTACGTCTGTGTCACCGGCGGCGAGCCGCTGGCACAACCCAACGCCATCCCATTGCTCAAGCAGTTGTGTGACGCCGGTTACGAGGTCTCGCTGGAAACCAGCGGCGCCCTGGATATCTCGGCGGTCGATCCACGGGTCAGTCGCGTCGTCGACCTGAAAACCCCGGGTTCGAAAGAAGCCCATCGCAACCGCTACGAGAACATCGAACTGCTCACGCGCAACGATCAGGTGAAGTTCGTCATCTGCTCGCGGGAAGACTATGACTGGGCCGTGTCCAAGCTGATCCAGTACGGTCTGGATCAGCGCGCCGGTGAAGTCCTGTTTTCGCCAAGTCACCATGACCTCAATGCACGGGACCTGGCTGACTGGGTGGTGGCGGACAACCTGCCAGTGCGTCTGCAATTGCAGTTGCATAAATATCTGTGGAATGACGAGCCGGGGCGCTGAAATGACTGAACAACTGAACACTGCTGAAAAACGTGCGGTCATCCTGCTGTCCGGCGGGCTCGACTCCGCGACCGTTGTGGCCATGGCTCGTGCTGAAGGCTACAGCTGCTACACCATGAGCTTCGACTACGGTCAGCGGTCTCACGCCGAATTGCACGCCGCCGAACGTGTCGCCCGAGACTTGGGTGTTATCGAACACAAGGTCATCGGTCTGAACCTGAATGGCATCGGCGGTTCTGCACTGACCGATAGCAGTATCGATGTGCCGGAAGTGGCGGGCGAAGGCATCCCGGTAACTTACGTGCCGGCGCGCAACACGGTGTTCCTGTCCCTGGCTCTGGGCTGGGCTGAAGTGCTGGGCGCGCGTGACATCTTTATTGGTGTGAACGCCGTGGATTACTCCGGATACCCAGACTGCCGTCCCGAGTTCATCGAGTCTTTCGAGCGCATGGCCAATCTGGCGACCAAGGCCGGCGTAGAAGGGCTGGGCTTTCGTATTCAGGCACCACTGCAGAACCTGAGCAAGGCGCAAATTGTCCAGGCAGGCGTGAAGCTGGGTGTTGATTACGGGCTGACTGTTTCCTGCTATCAGGCCGACGATAATGGCCGCGCATGCGGCAAATGCGACAGCTGTCGCCTGCGTGCAGAAGGCTTTGCGGCAGCCGGAATCAGCGACCCAACACCTTATTTTTGATTTATTTCAAATTAGGTGTTGAATAGTCCTTAAAAATCAGTATTATACGCGCCACCACACAGCGGGTCGTTAGCTCAGTTGGTAGAGCAGTTGGCTTTTAACCAATTGGTCGTAGGTTCGAATCCCACACGACCCACCATTTTTGTAGCAGTTTTAAAAGTCTGGAAGGCCCACGCAAGTGAGGATTTCCGGATTTTTTTTTGCCCGCGATTTGAGCTCGCTTAGTTCCGGGCTGCAACCCGTGACGCAGGTCAGAATCATCTTTTGCATCCACGGGATATTCTGTAGCCTTGCGCAGCTTCAACGTTGTCCGTGCCTGATGATACTCACTCTCCCGGCGGTACCCTGAAGGGGCCGGAGCCGGGTGTATACTCGACTTTCGCGCGAAAGCGCCTGCAGGTCTTGCGAACATGACGCAGATTTCCGAACGCCTTCTGGTTCAAGCCCACCTCGACGCCAAGCAGCCAAAGCCGCTGACTGCCGAGGAGGAGGCCTATTACCGTGCCGCCATCGCTGCCGAGCTCAAGGCTCAGGATGCGGTGCTGGTTGCTCACTTCTATTGCGATCCGGTTATTCAGGCCCTGGCCGAAGAAACCGGTGGTTGCGTCTCCGACTCGCTGGAGATGGCCCGCTTCGGCAATGCTCATCCGGCCAAGACCGTGGTGGTCGCCGGTGTGAAGTTCATGGGCGAGACCGCCAAAATCCTCAACCCTGAAAAACGCATCCTGATGCCAACTCTGGAAGCGACTTGCTCGCTGGACCTGGGTTGCCCGGTGGACGAGTTCTCGGCGTTCTGTGATCAGCACCCGGAGCGTACCGTGGTGGTGTATGCCAACACGTCGGCGGCGGTCAAAGCCCGGGCGGATTGGGTGGTGACTTCAAGCTGCGCGCTGGAGATCATCGAAAGCCTGATGGATAACGGCGAAACCATCATTTGGGGCCCGGACAAACACCTGGGCACCTACATCCAGCGCCAGACCGGTGCGGACATGCTGCTGTGGGACGGTGCCTGCATCGTTCACGAGGAGTTCAAGTCCAAGCAGCTCGAAGACATGAAGGCGCTGTACCCGGATGCAGCGATTCTCGTGCACCCGGAGTCGCCGACGGCGGTGATCGAGTTGGCGGATGCCGTTGGCTCTACCAGTCAATTGATTGCAGCAGCGCAGAGCCTGCCGAACAAGACCTTTATCGTCGCCACTGATCGCGGCATCTTCTACAAGATGCAGCAGCTGTGCCCGGACAAGGTCTTCATCGAAGCGCCAACGGCCGGTAACGGCGCAGCATGCCGCAGTTGCGCACATTGCCCATGGATGGCGATGAACACCCTTGAGCGCACGCTGAAGAGCTTGAAGGAAGGGACTAACGAGATCTTTGTCGATCCCGCACTGATTCCACAAGCGATTCGGCCGCTCAAGCGCATGCTCGACTTCACCCAGGCCGCGCGGATGAAATTAGCCGGCAACGCCTGAGATCTGTCAGCTAGTTGCAAAAAACTGTGGGAGCGAGCTTGCTCGCGATAGCGGTCTGTCAGTCACATACATGTTGACTGAAACGCCGCCATCGCGAGCAAGCTCGCTCCCACAGTGGTTTTCGTATGGCTGGATTACTTGGTTTTCTTTGGAATTCGCACGAGCTGGGTATTGGAGTAGATGTCATGCCAGCTGCGTTTCTGTTTGTCGAACAGCGACCAGAAGAAACCCAGCCCGACGCACAGCAAGGACGCGATCGACACCACAAAGCGCAGCAATGCCTGCCACAGGCTGATGGATGAACCGTCGGCGTTTTGCACGCGTATGCACCAGACCTGCATGCCCAGGGTCTGACCGGACCAAGTCCAGAACTTGGCGAAGAAGCCGAACAGCACAAACAGCAGCACCGTTGAGAGCAATGGATCGCCGTCCAGCGCGCCGGCTTCGGTCAGGGTGCGCATTTTGTCTTCGCCGATGATCGCCATCTGGATCATCTTGTAAATCCCGCTGGTGACGATCAGCAGGGCGGTACACAACAGGAAGTCGTAGAACATCGCTGCCAGGCGACGACCCAGGGTGACGGCAGGAAAGTCGCCCTGGGGTTTGAGAAGATGTTTCGACATGGCAGCCTCTGGACGGAAAAAAGAAGCCATTTTACGGATTTACGCGCACAAAAAAGCCCCTGATATCAGCATCAGGGGCTTTTTCGTTACAGAAGATCAGGCTTCTGCTTGTACCTCGTCAGCCTGCATGCCTTTCTGGCCTTGCACAGCAACGAAAGTCACTTTCTGGCCTTCTTTCAGGCTCTTGAAGCCGTTGCCCTGAATAGCGCGGAAATGCACGAACAGATCCGGACCGCTTTCTGGAGTGATAAAACCAAAACCTTTCTCGTCGTTAAACCACTTGACGGTACCGCTCTGACGTGTGGACATTTCTTATTCCTTTGACGCAAAAAATTAATGACAGCCTCCTTCTTGTGAAAGAGCACTGGGGCTGGTTGCAGGAGAGTAAGAAGACGTCGAACGGGATGTAGCTAACTTGTAGGCTACTGCCCAGGTCACGATTCCAAGCGACCCATGCAAACACAGTGAACAAACTCTACGCCAACTACGGGAGAAAAAACAAGCCCTGTGGAGGGCCCGCAATTGCTCGCGTTGGCGCGTTTATGCGTCAACTAGTGCGGGCTTATGCGATGGCGGTGTTCAAATGTTTTCGATCGTTATAAGCAACGTTCATAAACGAAGCTTACAACCTATGTTATGCACTGTTTTATGGCGGTTGCGTTACACATTAGTGCGCCGTTAACGCAACCGCGTTACTTATAGAAACAGTCAATCAGCCGCGGTAGTAGCGTTGTGGAACAAATGGCATTTTGCTTACAAGCAGAGGCACCTTTTTCCCACGAACAATCGCCCATACCGGCGAATCGAGAGCGATGTAAGCACTGTCGACGTAACCCATCGCCAAAGGGCCGCCCAGGGTCGGACCGAAGCCGCCACTGCAAACCGCACCAATGATGTCGCCTGCTTCATTGACGATCTCTGCGCCTTCGCGCACCGGCGTGCGTTCCTGAGGCAACAGGCCAACGCGCTTGCGGCTGACACCGGCTTGTTGCTGTCCGAACACGGTTTCAGCGCCTGGGAAGCCGCCGGCACGAGCGCCATCAGCGCGACGAGGCTTGGAGATGGCCCACAGCAGGCTGGCTTCGATCGGGGTGGTCTCGGTGTTCATGTCGTGGCCATAGAGGCACAGACCGGCTTCCAGGCGCAGGGAGTCGCGAGCGCCAAGGCCGATGGCCGCCACTTCAGGTTCGGCCAACAGGGCGCGAGCCAGGGCTTCGGCGTTGGCGGCCGGCACGGAGATTTCGTAACCGTCTTCACCGGTATAACCCGAACGGCTGACAAAGCAGTCCACGCCCAGCAATTTCACGCGAGCGAACTGCATGAAGGTCATCTTCGCCACTTCAGGCGCCAGGCGCTCGAGCACGGTGACGGCGGCCGGACCTTGCAGAGCGAGCAGGGCGCGTTCTTCGAACAGCGGCTCGATGGTGCACTGGTCGCCGATGTGTTTGCGCAGATGCGCCAGGTCCTGGTCCTTGCAGGCGGCGTTGACCACCAGGAACAGTTCGTCGTTACCCAGGTTGGCGACCATCAGGTCGTCGAGGATGCCGCCGGTTTCGTTGGTGAACATCGCGTAGCGCTGCGTGCCCACCGGCAAGTCGATGATGTCGACCGGCACCAGGCTTTCCAGCGCCTTGGCGGCATTGGCGCCGGTCAGGCGGATCTGGCCCATGTGCGAGACATCGAACAGCCCGGCCTGATCACGGGTGTGCTGGTGTTCTTTCATCACGCCGAGCGGGTATTGCACCGGCATGTCGTAGCCAGCAAACGGCACCATGCGGGCGCCGAGTTCGATGTGCAGTGCGTGCAGCGGGGTTTTCGACAGTTGTTCGGTGGACATATTCAGCTCCTGAAAAAGTGTGCAAATGCGCGTGAGCATCAGCACTCGATAATGTTGACCGCCAAACCGCCCCGGGCGGTTTCCTTGTATTTGCTTTTCATGTCGGCGCCGGTCTGACGCATGGTGCGGATGACCTTGTCGAGGGAGACGAAGTGCTGACCGTCGCCACGCAGGGCCATGCGCACCGCATTGATCGCCTTGACCGACCCCATGGCGTTGCGCTCGATGCAAGGCACTTGCACCAGCCCGCCAATCGGGTCGCAGGTCAGGCCGAGGTTGTGTTCCATGCCGATTTCCGCGGCGTTTTCCACTTGCTGCACGGTGCCGCCGAGGACTTCGCACAGGGCGCCGGCGGCCATGGAGCAAGCCACGCCAACCTCACCCTGACAGCCGACTTCAGCGCCGGAGATCGAGGCGTTTTCTTTATAGAGAATGCCGATCGCGGCCGCGGTCAGCAGAAAGCGTACGACGCCGTCTTCGTTGGCCCCGGGGATGAAGCGCATGTAGTAATGCAAAACAGCGGGGACGATCCCTGCCGCACCGTTGGTGGGAGCCGTCACCACGCGCCCGCCGTTGGCGTTTTCTTCGTTGACCGCCAGTGCGTAGAGGTTGACCCAGTCCAGCACCGACAGCGGATCGCGCAGGGACGATTCCGGGTTCTTGCACAGTTGCCGATGCAGCGCGGCCGCCCGACGTTTGACCTTCAAGCCACCGGGCAGGATGCCTTCGTTACGACAACCGGCGTCGACGCAGTCCTGCATCACTTGCCAGATTTTCAGCAGGCCGGCGCGGGTTTCCGCTTCCGGGCGCCAAGCACTTTCGTTGGTCAGCATCACCTGGCTGATCGACAGACCATAGGTGGCGCAGTGACCGAGCAGGTCCTTCGCGCTTTTGAACGGGAAGGTCAGTGGTGTGGCGTCTTCGACAATGCGGTCGGCGCCAGCGGCGTCTTCATCGACCACAAAACCGCCGCCGACCGAGTAGTACTCGCGGCTGCGGATTTGCAGGCCCGCGGCGTCGAAGGCGCGAAAGATCATGCCGTTGGGGTGATAGGCCAACGGTTTGCGGATCATCGCCAAATGTTCTTTCTCATTGAACGCAATGCTGTGTTCGCCGAGCAGATTCAAGCGACCATTGCCACGAATCTCTTGCAGACGGGCGGCGACGGTTTCGGTGTTCACGGTGTCCGGGTGTTCGCCTTCCAGGCCCAGCAACACAGCCTTGTCACTGCCGTGGCCTTTGCCGGTGGCGCCGAGTGATCCGTAGAGTTCGACTTTGACGCAAGTGGTTGCGGTCAGCAGCCCTTCACGGCGCAAACCTTCGGCGAAACGTGCCGCAGCGCGCATCGGGCCGACGGTGTGGGAGCTGGAGGGGCCGATGCCAATCTTGAACAGGTCGAACACGCTTAAAGACATGGTTGTTCTCCGGTTTCTTGTTATAGGAATTGGCGCAATCTGGTGTTTTGCACAGGCCCCTGTGGGAGCGAGCTTGCTCGCGATAGCAGACTGACATTCACTATCAATGTCGACTGAAAGACCGCTATCGCGAGCAAGCTCGCTCCCACAGGGGATATGCGGTGTCCTTGAAAATGGGGCGAGTAAACCCGCCCCCTATGGTTTAAGCGTAGCTTTCGATCGACGGGCAGGCACAGATCAGGTTGCGGTCGCCAAACACGTTGTCGACGCGACCGACCGGTGGCCAGTACTTGCCTTCGATCAGCGACGCTACCGGATACACCGCTTGCTCACGGCTGTACGGATGCGTCCACTCGCCGACGATTTCCGCCGCGGTGTGCGGGGCGTTTTTCAGCGGGTTGTCGTCCTTGTCCAGGGTGCCGTTTTCCACCGCGCGGATTTCTTCGCGGATGCGGATCATGGCGTCGCAGAAGCGGTCCAGTTCTTCCTTGGATTCGCTTTCGGTCGGCTCGATCATCAACGTGCCGGCCACCGGGAACGACATGGTCGGGGCATGGAAGCCGAAGTCGATCAGGCGCTTGGCGACGTCATCGACGCTGATGCCGCTGCTGTCTTTCAACGGACGCAGGTCGAGGATGCATTCGTGCGCCACCAAGCCGTTGCTGCCGGTGTACAGCACCGGGTAGTGCTCTTCGAGGCGACGGGAAATGTAGTTGGCATTGAGGATCGCCAGTTGCGAGGCACGTTTGAGGCCGGCGCCACCCATCATCCGAATGTACATCCAGGTGATCGGCAAAATGCTCGCGCTGCCGAACGGTGCGGCGCAGACCGCGCCTTCTTTACGCTCCATGGTGCCGTGACCCGGGAGGAACGGCGTCAGGTGCGACTTGACGCCAATCGGGCCGACGCCCGGGCCGCCACCGCCGTGGGGGATGCAGAAGGTTTTGTGCAGGTTCAGGTGCGACACGTCGCCGCCGAACTTGCCCGGGGCACAGAGGCCGACCATGGCGTTCATGTTGGCGCCGTCGATGTACACCTGGCCGCCGTGGTCGTGAATGATGCCGCAGATTTCGCGGATGCCTTCTTCGAACACGCCGTGCGTCGACGGGTAGGTGATCATCAATGCCGCGAGATGCTCGCGGTGCTCGATGGCCTTGGCGCGCAGGTCTTCGATGTCGACGTTGCCGCGGGCATCGCAGGCGGTGACGACCACGCGCATGCCGGCCATGTTGGCGGTCGCCGGGTTGGTGCCGTGGGCGGACGAGGGGATCAGGCAGATGTCGCGACGGTCTTCGCCACGGCTCTGGTGGTAGGCGCGAATCGCCAGCAGCCCGGCGTATTCACCTTGCGAACCGGCGTTCGGTTGCAGCGAGATCGCGTCGTAACCGGTGGCGGCGCACAGCATCGCTTCCAGTTCATCGGTCAGCTGCTGATAACCGGCGCTTTGCTCGGTCGGGGCGAACGGGTGCAGGGCACCGAACTCGGCCCAGGTCACCGGGATCATTTCGCTGGCGGCGTTGAGTTTCATGGTGCACGAACCCAGCGGGATCATGGTGCGGTCCAGCGCCAGGTCCTTGTCGGCCAGTTTGCGCAGGTAGCGCATCAGCTCGGTTTCCGAGTGATAACGGTTGAACACCGGGTGGCTGAGGATCGGCGAATGACGCAGCAGGGCGGCTGGGATCGTGCTTTGGACGGTTACAGCCAATGCCGCGAAGTCTGGCAGGGTTTTGCCGTCGGCCAGCAGGGCCCACAGGGTTTCCACGTCAGCTTGCGAAGTGGTTTCGTCGAGGGACAGGCCCAGACGTTCACCATCGACCACGCGCAGGTTGATCTGCTGAGCACGCGCCTGCTCGTGCAGCTGGGCGGTGTTGGCGCCGGTGTTCAGGGTCAAGGTGTCGAAGAAGTTTTCCTGCTCGACGCTCAGGCCCAATGCGCTCAAGCCTTGGGCCAGAATCGCGGTCAGGTGATGCACACGATTGGCGATCTGCGTCAGGCCTTTCGGGCCGTGGTACACGGCGTACATGCTGGCGATGTTGGCCAGCAGCACCTGGGCGGTGCAGATGTTGCTGGTGGCCTTCTCGCGGCGGATATGTTGCTCGCGGGTTTGCATCGCCAGGCGCAGGGCCGGCTTGCCGAAACGGTCCACCGAGACGCCGACCAGACGGCCCGGCATGTCGCGTTTGAACGCATCCTTGGTGGAGAAATACGCCGCGTGCGGGCCACCGAAGCCCAGCGGCACACCGAAGCGTTGTGCGCTGCCGATGGCGACGTCGGCACCGAATTCGCCCGGCGGGGTCAGCACGGTCAGGGCCAGCAGGTCGGCGGCGACCGCCACCAATGCGTTGGCGGCGTGGAAGTGTTCGGTCAGTGCGCGGTAGTCGAACACATCACCGTTGCTTGCCGGGTATTGCAGCAAGGCGCCGAAGAACGGCGACACGTCGCTCAGTTCACGCTCGTCGCCAACGACTACGTCGATGCCCAGCGGCTCGGCCCGGGTGCGCAGCACGTCGAGGGTTTGCGGGTGGCAATGCACCGACGCGAAGAACGCGTGGCTGCCCTTGTTCTTGCTCAGGCGTTTGCAGAAGGTCATCGCTTCGGCGGCGGCGGTGGCTTCGTCGAGCAAGGACGCGTTGGCGATCGGCAGGCCGGTGAGGTCGCTGATCAGGGTCTGGAAGTTCAGCAGCGCTTCGAGACGGCCCTGGGAAATTTCCGGTTGGTACGGGGTGTACGCGGTGTACCAGGCCGGGTTTTCCAGCAGGTTGCGCAGGATTGGCGACGGCGTGTGCGTGCCGTAGTAACCCTGGCCAATGTAGGTCTTGAACAACTGGTTTTTGCCGGCGATGGACTTGATCAAGGCCAGGGCATCGGCTTCGCTCAGGCCGTCTTCGAGGCCGAGGACGCTGGTGCCCTTGATACTGTCGGGGATGACGCTGGCGCTCAGGGCTTCCAGCGAGTCGAAGCCGAGGCTGTTGAGCATGGCTTGCTCATCGCCGGCGCGCGGGCCGATGTGGCGGGCGATGAATTCGTTGGCGGTGGTCACGTTTACAGAAACAGAAGGTACTTGAGTCATGTTGGGCGCTCCTCAGGCTTCGGCGTTGGCTTTGATCAGACGGTCGTAGGCGTCTTGATCCAGCAGTTTGGCGACAGCCGATGCATCGGTTGGCTGGAAGCGGAAGAACCAGCCTTCGCCCAGCGGATCTTCGTTGACCAGTTCAGGGCTGCTATCCAGCGCCGGGTTTACTTCCAGCACTTCACCATCCAGCGGCATGTACACGCCGCTGGCGGCTTTTACCGATTCCACGGTGGCGGCTTCAGCGCCTTTGTCGTAGGACTGCAGCTCAGGCAGTTGTACGAAAACCACGTCGCCCAGGGCGTTCTGTGCGAAAGCGGTGATGCCGACTGTGACGCTGCCGTCAGCTTCGGTACGCAGCCATTCGTGATCTTCAGTAAAACGCAACTCGCTCATGGAAACTCCTAAGGGGCCAGACTCGTCTGGTGGGCGCGATTGAATGCTTGGGCAAAAGCCCTGCTTTATAAGCGGTTACTAAGCAAAATCGCGGCCAATGTTATTTAATCGTTATAAATCAATGACTTATATGTTTGTTCAAGGTATATGAATTTGCTGGCTGTAGCGAAATCGCTACAGCACAGGGTGGAGAAAAAAGACTAAGTGGATCAAAGCCTTGCACAGCGGCGATCAGGAGAGGGTGTATCGATATCGTTCCGCTGTAGCGCTTTCAGTACAGATGGAGGTCGCTTTGGAGATACTGGGCCGCACACAAAACCTGTGGGAGCGAGCTTGCTCGCGATAGCGGTGCAACAGTCGACATCTCTGTTGAATGTCAGTCAGCTATCGCGAGCAAGCTCGCTCCCACAGTGGTCAAGTGTTGGCGGTGGGATTGTGTTCTACCAACGACCTTATGCTTTGTTGGGAATGCCGTACTTGCGTAACCGATGGGCAATTGCCGTGTGAGAGGTTTGCAGGCGGCTGGCCAGTTGGCGGGTCGAGGGGTAGCTGACGTAGAGTTTTTCCAGCAGGGTTTTTTCGAACTCTTCCATCGCCTGTTCGAGGCTATCGACGTCGCTGTCACTCTGACGCGCCACGGAGGTGCCGGCGATATCGAGGTCGCCAATGTCGACCAGGCTGCTTTCGCATATGGCGGCGGCGCGGAAGATCACGTTCTGCAATTGCCGCACGTTGCCCGGCCAGCGATTGCCCAGCAGTGCCGGATAGGTGCCTGGCGCCAGGCGACAGACCGGGCGCTGGATCTGCGCGCAGGCCTGCTGCATGAAGTAGCGGGCCAGCAGCAGGATGTCCTGGCCGCGTTCGCGCAGGGGCGGGACTTCGACGTTCAGGACGTTGAGGCGATAGAAGAGGTCTTCGCGGAACGAACCCTCGCTGACCATTTTTTCCAGGTCGCGGTGCGTGGCGCTGAGGATCCGCACATTGACCTTCACCTCACGATCCCCGCCCACCCGGCGGAAGCTGCCGTCGTTCAAGAAGCGCAGCAACTTGGCCTGCAAGTACGGCGACATCTCGCCGATCTCATCGAGAAACACCGTGCCCTGGTTGGCCAGTTCCATCAGCCCGGGTTTGCCGCCCCGTTGTGCGCCGGTGAAGGCGCCGGGGGCGTAGCCGAACAGCTCGCTTTCGGCGAGGTTCTCCGGCAATGCCGCGCAGTTCAGCGCCAAAAATGGCGAACTGTGCCGAGCGCTGATGGCGTGGCAGGCACGCGCCACCAGTTCTTTGCCGGTGCCGGTTTCGCCCTGGATCAGCAACGGCGCATCGAGGGCCGCAACGCGCTGGGCGCGGGCCTTGAGGGTCCGAATCGCCGGGGACTCACCGAGCAGCGCATCGAAACCTTCGGCATGGTCGTGGTGCAGCGCCGACAGGCGTTCGCCGATACGGTTGGGTTGATACAGGGTCAGCAGGGCGCCGGCGTCGGTGATCGGTGTGGCGTCCAGCAGCAACGTCTGGCCGTTGACGGTGACTTCCCGCAGCGGCAGGCGGAAGCCGTTTTCCAGCAAGGCTTCGAGCAGTGCCGGGTCGGCGAACAGGTCGGCGATGCTTTCGCCGTCAGGCTCGCAACCGTACAGGGCAATCAGTGCCGGGTTGGCCAGCAGCACCTTGCCGGCACTGTCCAGCGCCAGGACCGGGTCGGTCATGGCCGCGAGCAGCGCATCAAGCTGCAGGTGCCGACGCTGACCGGGAAGAATGTCGACCACCGTCACCGCTTGCACGCCGCGCACGCTGAACAACGCATCGCGCAGCTCTTCGAGGACTTCCGGGCTCAGCGTCGGGGCGTCGATGTAGACGTTGGGCGGAACCATTTCCACCGCATCCAGATTGAGATTGCGCCCACCGAGCAGGGCCAGGACTTCCTGGGTAATGCCGACGCGGTCGATGAAGCTGACGTGGATACGCATGGGGCGTTGTTGGGTTCTGGAGTGCGGAGGGTGGCAAGTATGCCTTGGAGGAGGGTGGTTGGTGAAATCGAGTGATGGAAACACCACCTGTAGGCGCCGGCAAGCCGGCTCCTACAGAGGGGAGTGAGTTACTCCAGGTGTTCGGGTTTGACCGGATCGCCGGATTTCATGTCCAGTTGCACCCGTACGTCTTCGAACATCGCATCGTAGTATTTGTGCACGGAACCGATGTTGCTGTGCACCTTGGGAAGGCCGTACTTCTCGGCGATTTTCGTCACGTTGCTCGCGAAGTTGTAGGCCTGATCCTTGGGCAGGAAGAATGACTCCTTCAAATCACTACCCTCGATGCTGCCATGCATCGTGAACAGCATCCCTTTGCCTTCTTTGGGATCCTGAGTCACTTCATAGTCGATACACAGGTCGTAGCTGACATCATCCTTGTTCAGCGCGTGGCGCTCGATGTGCAAGTGACCGGGCTCGAACGTTGCCATTGACGTCTCTCCTTATAAATAAGTTATGCCAGGTGTCGCCGTGCTGATCCGCGTGCCGGCCTTGCCCTGGACGATCGCTTCGATGTCCGAGAGTGAACCGATCACCGCGACTTTTCCAGTGTGGCGCGCGAACTCGCAGGCGGCTTGAACCTTCGGCCCCATGGAGCCGGCGGCGAAGCCGAGTTTTTCCATATCGTCCGGGTGAGCCTGGGCGATGGCTTTCTGGGTCGGTTTGCCGAAGTCGATGAAGGCCGCGCTGACGTCGGTGGCAATCACCAGCAGATCGCTCTCGAGCTGTTCGGCCAGCAGCGCCGAGCACAGGTCTTTGTCTATCACCGCTTCCACGCCTTGCAGCTTGCCGTGGGCGCCATACACCGTCGGGATGCCGCCACCGCCGGCGCAAATCACGATGCTGCCTTTTTCCAGCAGCCACTTGATCGGGCGGATTTCGAAGATGCGTTTCGGTCTCGGGCTGGCCACTACGCGGCGGAATTTGTCACCGTCCGGGGCAATCGCCCAGCCTTTTTCGGCGGCAAGTTTTTCCGCTTCGGCCTTGGCGTAGACCGGGCCGATGGGTTTGGTCGGATTCTGGAACGCCGGGTCCTTGGCGTCGACCTCGACTTGGGTCAGGAGTGTGGCGAAGGGCACTTCGAAGTCCAGCAGGTTGCCCAGTTCCTGTTCGATGATGTAGCCGATCATGCCTTCGGTTTCGGCACCGAGCACGTCCAGCGGGTAAGGCGAAACCGAAGTGTAGGCCGCCGCTTGCAGCGACAGCAGGCCAACCTGGGGGCCATTACCGTGGGCGATCACCAGTTCATTGCCGGCATAAATTTTGGCGATCTGTTTGGTGGCGATCCGGATGTTGGCCCGTTGGTTGTCCGCGGTCATCGGTTCACCACGGCGGAGCAGGGCGTTACCGCCCAGAGCAACGACGATACGCATAATGCAGTCCTTCTAAACAGAGAAATTGCGGATGCCCCGGGGCGTCCCCCTGTAGGAGCCAGCAAGCCGGCTCCTACAGGGGGACGCCGGGTGAGCCTTTAGATATCCGCCAACGCCGACACCAGGATCGCCTTGATGGTGTGCATGCGGTTTTCCGCTTGCTCGAAGGCGATGTTGGCCGGCGATTCGAAGACTTCTTCAGTCACTTCGACGCCATTGGCCAGGTGCGGATACCGCGCGGCGATGTCCTTGCCGACCTTGGTTTCGCTGTTGTGGAACGCCGGCAGGCAGTGCATGAACTTCACCCGCGGGTTGCCCGAGGATTTCATCATTTTCGCGTTGACCTGGTACGGCAGCAGTTGCTCGATGCGCTCGTCCCACGCTTCCACTGGTTCACCCATCGACACCCAGATATCGGTGTGGATGAAGTCCACGCCCTTGACCGCTTCTTTCGGGTCTTCAGTGATGGTGATACGTGCGCCGCTTTCTTCGGCGAAGCCCTTGCACTGATCAATGAAATCCTGATGCGGCCACAACGCTTTCGGTGCGGCGATGCGCACGTCCATGCCCAGTTTGGCGCCAATCATCAGCAGCGAGTTGCCCATGTTGTAGCGGGCGTCGCCGAGGTAGGCGTAGCTGATGTCATGCAGCGGTTTGTCGCTGTGTTCGCGCATGGTCAGCACGTCGGCGATCATTTGCGTAGGGTGGAATTCAGCGGTCAGGCCGTTGAACACCGGCACGCCGGCGAACTTGGCCAGCTCTTCGACGATCTCCTGTTCGAAGCCACGGTACTCGATGGCGTCGAACATCCGCCCGAGCACGCGGGCGGTGTCTTTCATGCT
The DNA here is from genome assembly GCF_044760065.1 of Pseudomonas sp. NPDC098740. NCBI lineage: Bacteria > Pseudomonadati > Pseudomonadota > Gammaproteobacteria > Pseudomonadales > Pseudomonadaceae > Pseudomonas > Pseudomonas sp. NPDC098740. The sequence goes on from NZ_JBIWAM010000014.1 coordinate 127,434, forward strand.
TTCCTTGTGGCCGATCTGCGACGACACCGGGTCGATATAGGTGACATGAGCGCCCTGGTCATGAGCCGCCACTTCGAACGCGCAACGGGTGCGGGTCGAGGTCTTTTCGAAAATCAGCGCGATATTTTTGCCTTGCAGGTGCGGACGCTCGGTGCCGGTGTATTTGGCGCGCTTGAGGTCGCGGGACAGGTCCAGCAGGTAATTCAGCTCGCGAGTGGTGTGGTGCATCAGCGAGAGCAGGCTGCGGTTACGCATGTTGAAAGCCATGATGTGGATCTCCTTAAGTTTCGGTTATCCGCCTGCTTCACGCGTTGTAAGCGTGAAGCCGGGCACCAGAATTAATAGTCGATAGGGTCGCGAATGATCGGGCAGGTCATGCAGTGGCCGCCGCCACGCCCGCGTCCCAGTTCACCGGCGCTGATGGTGATGACTTCCACGCCGGCCTTGCGCAGCAGGGTGTTGGTGTAGGTGTTGCGGTCATAACCGATCACCACGCCGGGCTCCAAGGCGACCACGTTGTTGCCGTCGTCCCACTGCTCGCGTTCGGCGGCAAAGCTGTTGCCGCCGGTTTCCACCATGCGCAAGGCTTTGAGGTTGAGTGCCTGGGCCACGGTGTTGAGGAGGTTGGTTTCCTCGCGGCGGATGTCGATGCCGCCCGGTTTGCCTTCGTCAGGGCGCAGGGTGAAGGCGACGATCTGGTTCACCACTTCGGGGAAGATGGTGACCAGGTCGCGGTCGCAGAAGCTGAACACGGTGTCCAGGTGCATCGCCGCGCGGGACTTCGGCAGGCCGGCGACGATAATTTTTTCCACGGCTTTGTTCTTGAACAGGTTCAGCGCCAGTTGGCCGATGGCCTGACGGGACGAGCGTTCGCCCATACCGATCAACACCACGCCATTACCGATTGGCATCACGTCGCCGCCTTCGAGGGTGGCGCTGCCGTGTTCCTGATCCGGGTCGCCGTACCAGATTTCAAAGTCGGCGTTGGTGAACTGCGGATGGAATTTGTAAATGGCGCTGGCCAGCAAGGTTTCCTGGCGGCGCGCCGGCCAGTACATTGGGTTCAGCGTCACGCCACCGTAGATCCAAGAGGTGGTGTCGCGGGTGAACTGGGTGTTGGGCAGCGGCGGCAGAATGAAGCTGGAGTGGCCGAGGAAGTCGCGGAACATCTGGATGGTCTTGCCGCCGAAGCTGTCCGGCAGGTCATCGGCAGAGACGCCGCCAATCAGGAACTCGGCAATCTTGCGCGGCTCCAGGCTGCGCAGCCACGAACCGACTTCATTGATCAGGCCAAGGCCGACCGAATTGGCGGTGACCTTACGTTCCAGAATCCAGTCCAGCGCTTCGGGGATCGCGACGATGTCGGTCAGCAGGTTGTGCATTTCCAGCACGTCGATGTTGCGTTCACGCATTTTGTTGACGAAGTCGAAATGGTCACGCTTGGCCTGGGCAACCCACAGCACATCATCGAAAAGCAGTTCATCGCAGTTGTTCGGGGTCAGCCGCTGGTGGGCCAGGCCGGGGGAGCAAACCATGACTTTGCGCAGTTTGCCGGCTTCGGAATGTACGCCGTACTTAACTCTTTCCGTGGTCATTACAGTGATCCTCCAGATGACAAAACAATCAGGTGTTACAGGGTCAGAAAGCCGTCATACAGCCCGTAGGCCGCCACCAGGGCGCCTGCGACGACTGCGGCGAAAATCAGCTTCTCGACGTTGGTGAAAACCGGTTTGTTGACTTCAAGCTTGGCCTTGGCGAACAGGATCGCGCCGGGGGCATAGAGCAGGGCGGAGAGCAGCAGGTATTTGACGCCACCGGCATAGATCAGCCAGACCGCGTAAATCAACGCAACGGCGCCGATGAACAGGTCCTTGCTGCGTTCGGCGGCAGCGTTTTCATAGCTCTCGCCGCGCACCGCCAGCAGCAGCGCGTAGGCCGCCGACCACAGATATGGCACCAGAATCATCGAGGTGGCGAGGTAGATCAGCGACAGGTAAGTGCTGGCGGAAAACAGTGTGATGATGAGGAACAGCTGGACCATTGCGTTGGTCAGCCACAGCGCATTGACCGGCACATGGTTGGCGTTTTCTTTGCGCAGGAAGGCCGGCATGGTGTGGTCCTTGGCGGCGGCGAACATGATCTCTGCGCACAGCAACACCCACGACAGCAACGCGCCGAGCAGCGAGATGATCAGGCCAACGCTGATCAGCACCGCGCCCCAATGACCGACCACATGCTCCAGCACCGCGGCCATCGAAGGGTTTTGCAGTTTGGCCAGTTCCGGTTGAGTCATGATGCCCAGCGACAGCACATTCACCAGCACCAGAAACAGCAGCACGGTGATGAAGCCGATCACCGTGGCTTTACCGACGTCGCTGCGTTTTTCCGCACGGGCCGAGAAAATGCTCGCACCTTCGATACCGATGAACACCCAGACGGTGACCAGCATCATGTTGCGCACCTGGTTCATCACGCTACCCAGGTCCGGGTTTTTCACGCCCCAGATGTCAGCGGTGAAGATGTCCAGCTTGAAGGCGAAAATCGCGATCAGCACAAACAGGACCAGCGGCACGATCTTGGCGACGGTGGTCACCAGGTTGATGAACGCCGCTTCCTTGATCCCGCGCAGCACCAGGAAATGCACGGCCCAGAGCAGCACCGAAGCGCCAATAACGGCGGCGACAGTATTGCCCTCGCCAAAAATCGGGAAAAAGTAACCGAGGGTGCTGAAGAGCAAAACGAAGTAACCGACGTTGCCCAGCCAGGCACTGATCCAGTAACCCCAGGCGGACGAGAAACCCATGTAGTCGCCGAAACCGGCTTTGGCGTAGGCGTAGACCCCGCCGTCCAGATCAGGCTTGCGATTGGCCAGGGTCTGGAACACGAAGGCCAGCGTCAGCATGCCTACGGCGGTGATCGCCCAACCGATCAGCACCGCGCCGACGTCGGCACTGGCGGCCATGTTCTGCGGCAAAGAGAAGATCCCGCCACCAATCATTGAGCCGACCACCAGTGCAACAAGTGCACCGAGTTTCAGTTTTCCGGGGGATTCAGACATTGCATGACTCCAATGCAGGAGAAGAGAGACAACAGAATAATTCTGTTAGTTATTCACTCATCTGACATGGATCAATGCATAGGCACATTCCATTATTATTGAAAGACTTATGAACTTTTACCGAACATAACGGTACTGCTGGAAAGCCCTATCCAAAGGCCTCGGCCAGATCAAATAGAAATAATGCCTATCGCATGGAGTTTTGAAGCTAGTTTGTTTTTGAGTTTTCGCAAATTTCTCGTTTGCGTGTAGTTGAGAATTGAATTATTAGGTTCAACACGCAAAACTTTTATTGAGACGCGCCTGATAGAAGCACTGGCTATAAATAAAATTACGTTAATGGCCATTAATCAGTAAACGTTATTACCGTTTGACTATTTAGTTAAATCGTTGGGCGATCACTGCCGTCGGTATGCTGACCCTGGCGTTCGTCTTCCAGCGGTCGCTGGAATGGAAACGGTGGTCGATGGGGTGTATTCGCGCAGCATCGGATTGTAGGGGGAGCACGGCACGTTTTCGAAAAACCAGAGCGAATACCAGCCGAGTTTAAGACCGCAGGGTCCCCCTGCAACATAGAATCTCCCACAGTTTTTGTGTCGGATGCCGGTAATGAGCACGACGCTAAACCTGTGGGAGCGGGCTTGCCCGCGAAGGCGTCCGAAAAGTCACCACCACTGTGCGCGATGGGAACCCAATTCCCCGGCAGGAAGTGCCCACTGCATCGGAGTTCCGGTGATTTTCAGTGGCACATGAAGTCGATGCGCCGGTCCCCAGGTTGTCTGCTCAACCAACATGCCCTGATCGTTTTCATCCTCTGCCCGTAGCGGTTCGTGTGAACCTGCGCCCTGTTCAATCAACAACTTCGCCGTCCGCGCCAGCGACAACCGGGCCGACCCGCCACACCCCAGCAACGTGATCGCCGCAGCCGCCATCAGATACCCGGTCGCATGATCCAGCGCCTGCACCGGCAGTGGCGTCGGCTTATCCGCGTTCTTCCATCGCATGCCCGCTTCGGCAATCCCGCTGCTCATCTGCACCAGACTGTCGAAGCCGCGGCGGTTCTGCCACGGGCCGCTCCAACCGTAGGCATTGAGGCTGACGTCGATCAGGCCGGGCGCCAGTTTCTGGCGTTCGGCGACGCCGTAACCCAGGCGTTCCAGCGCGTCGGCGCGGTAGCCGTGGAGCAGAATGTCAGCGCCCTTGAGCAGGCTTTCGAACACCGCGCGATCAGTCTTGTCGTGCAGGTCCAGGCGTGCGCAGCGTTTGCCCAGGGTGACTTCCGGCACTACTCCCGGTTCGTTCCAGGTCGGAGGGTCGATCCGCAAAACGTCGGCGCCAAGCCCTGCGAGGAAGCGGCTGGCGACAGGTCCGGCGAGTACGCGGGTCAAATCCAGCACCTTGATCCCGGCCAGCGGTTGCGCCACCGAGCCTTGCCACGGTTTCGCGTTCTGGCGACTGTTGTCAGCAAACTGAATCAGCGGCTCGGCGTTCACCGCCTGACCTTGGGGATGCGCCTGCCATTGCGCCCAGCTACGCATCTCGGCGGCGCAGCCACCGGCATCGACCACGGCCTGCTCCAGATCGCTTTTGGCCCATTGAGCAACTTTGCTCGCCATCGCTGCACGGTCGGCACAGGCGCCGAGCACTTTTTCGGCAGCGGCGCGGTGATGGGGCGCGTTGGTGTGCAGGCGGATCCAGCCATCCTTCGTGGCGTAGTCACCGGCGACCGGGTCCCAGAGCGGCGGGACACTCCAGCCTATCGGGCGGATCGACGTGGAGAACCAGAAAGAGGCCAGTCGGCGGTCGACCTCAAGGGTGGGTAAGCGACCGGTGTGTTGCTGGAGCCATTCGCTGACAGCCTGTCCGGCAACGGCAATGCTGGCGCACGCAAGGTCGGTGACGGCAAACGCCGAGGGCAGGGCGCCACTCGAGGTGAACTTGACCTGAGTGTGGGGCAAGCCGAGTGCGGCTTGAATGGACGTGAGTAAATCAGTCATCGAAGGCCCTCCGGGAGAGAGGGCAGCATAGATCAAAAGACCAAAAGATCGCAGCCTGCGGCAGCTCCTACAGGGATCGGTGTAGGAGCTGCCGAAGGTTCGGGCCGCGTTCGGACGATCTTTTGAGGGTTACACCCGAAACTGATCCATCAATTTCATCTGATGCGAGGTCAACGAGTTGAGATGGCTGCTGATCTGCGCCGATTCGGTGGCCTGGCCGGTCAGGGTTTCGGTGACGGTACGGATCGCCGAGACGTTGCGGTTGACCTCTTCGGCCACGGCGCTCTGCTGTTCGGCGGCGCTGGCGATTTGCAGGTTCATGTCGCTGATGACCGTCACTGCGTCGCTGATTTTGCTCAAGGCCTTAACCGCTTGCTGGATCTGTCCGGCGTTGCTGTGGGCCTGGGTCTGGCTCGAATGCATGGTGGCAACCACGCCGCGAGTGCCGGTCTGGATGCGTTCGATCACGATGCGAATTTCTTCCACCGAATCCTGTGTGCGTTTGGCCAGGTTGCGCACCTCATCGGCGACCACCGCAAACCCGCGACCGCTCTCGCCGGCACGGGCTGCTTCAATCGCCGCGTTGAGCGCCAGCAGGTTGGTTTGTTCGGCGATGCTGCGGATCACCTCCAGCACTGAACCGATCTGCTCGCTGTTGACCGCCAATGCTTCGACTTCGGTCACCGCCTTACTGACTTCGTCGGCCAGTTGATTGATGTCGCGGGTGCTGCGTTCGATGATCTGCATGCCGTCGCGGGCCGACTGGTCGGCACCCTTCGCCGCGTTAGCCGCGTTCGAGGCACTGTTGGCGACGTCGTGGGCGGTGGCGCTCATTTCGTTGGACGCGGTGGCGACCTGGTCGATTTCGCGGAACTGCACTTGCATGCCTTCGCTGGTCTGGCGGGCGATTTCCGAAGACTGGTCGGCGGTGCCGCGCGCATCGGTGATGCTTTGCTTGATTTGCGCGATGGTCGGTTGCAACTTGTCGAGGAAACGGTTGAACCAGCTCACCAGTTCGCCCAGTTCGTCTTTCTTGCTGTAGTGCAGACGCTGCGTCAGGTCGCCGTCGCCGCTGGCAATTGCCTTGAGCATCTCGGCCACGCTGTTGATCGGCCGGGTCACGCCGGACGCCGTGAGCCAGATCAGCAACAGTCCGACCAGGCCGGCAATTACCGCCACCAAAACGGCTTTGATCGTGCCGCTTTGCTGGGCGTCATCGAGTACGGCTTGCAGTTTCACCGAGTCGGCCAGCAACACGTGTTTCGGCAGGTCGATCACCACGCCCCAGGCTTTGGACTCGGCAATCGGACTGACCGGGTACACCGCGCGGATCAGGTCGCCCTGTTCGAGAATCTTCGGCGTGCCAGCGCTGAGCAGTTGCAGGACGTCCTTGCCGTCTGCGCCCAGGGTGTCGCCGATGCTTTTACCGACCTTGCTTGCGTCGACGCTGTAACCGGCGAGCACGCCGCTGCCGGAGACGATCAACATGTGCCCGGCGTTGTTGAACAGATCGCGTTGGGAGTCGACAGCCGCCGCTTGCAGTGCGTCGAGGGCAATGTCCACACCCACCACACCGATGGATTTGCCATCCACCAGCAGCGGTACGGAAATGGTGGTCATCAGCATTTCCTTGCCGGCGACGGTATCGGCATAGGGGTCGAGCAGGCAGGTGCGCTTGCTGTCGCGAGGGCAGGTGTACCAGCTGTTGTAGGGTGTGCCGCTGAGGCTCAAGGTGGTTTTGGTCATGTCGTCTTCGACCATGATCGTGTTGATCCCGACACCGCCGGCACGGCTCCAGTAGCTGGCGAAACGACCGGCTTCGTTGGATTGGCGAGCTGCATCGTTGGCGAACTCGCTGTCCTTGCCGTCGAGGCCATTGGGTTCGAATGCCAGCCAGATGCCGAGCACTTTGCTGTTGCGCTCGAAAGCGGTTTTCAGGCTCTGGTTCAACTCTTCACGCAGGGCGCCGGCGTCAAGGGAGCGCTTGCTCGCCATGTTGCGCATGTCCTCGATCTGATCGGCCAGGGCGGTCACCACCAGCAGGCTTTCACCGAAGGTCTTCTGCACCCGCACCGCTTGCTCGGCGGCCTTGGCCTGGAGCAGGTTCTGCACGCTGGCGGTGAGCATCTTGCTGCTGGAGGCGCTGACCAGTTCATCGTTCTGATCGGTCTGGTAGATATTCATGCCGACGATCAGGGCGACCACGCCCAGCAGGCACAGACCGGACAGCAGGACGATTTTCAGGCGGATGGAGAGAGAGTCGAACATGGGACGAACTCGCGAATGGATGAGGTGTTGGCTGTGAGTCGGGATCGACCCGGTTCGCCAAGTCCATTCAGCGCCATTCAATGCACATCGGCGGGGGCGCAGGTTGCATGAGCGCAAAGCCGACGAACGGTAATAGTTGAACGTTTGCGCAGGAAAATGCCCTGAAAAGGGCAGAAATTCAGGAAATTGTCGGCAGCGATTCCGGTCGCGACCAGATCCACAGATTGCCCAGGCTCATGCCGGCAATCGCCAGAAAGATCGGCCAGCCAGGATCGAGCATCACCAGCATCAACCCGGCGCACAGCAGCATGCTGACGGTGGCGCTGACCTTGGCTCGGCGGGCGATGATTTTGCCGTTGCGCCAGTTGCGCAGGATGGAACCGAACAGCCGATGGTTTTCCAGCCAGGCACTCAAGCGCGGCGAACTCTTGGTTGCGGCCCAGGCGGCCAGCAGGATGAACTCGGTGGTCGGCAGGCCGGGTACGACGATGGCGATCAGGCCGATGCCCAGGCTGATGTAGGCGAGCAGGCCGAAGAGGATTCGGGTGAGTTTTGAGGAGGCAGGCATGGACTCAAGGGAGGTCGAAAGAGGCAAGATCGGAATTTGGAAGACCTGCTCAAACCCTGTGGGAGCGAGCTTGCTCGCGATAGCGATCTACCATTCAACATCTCTGTTGAATGTTAAGCCGCTATCGCGAGCAAGCTCGCTCCCACAGGGGAATGCATTCCGTCAGGCGAATTCAGGGGTGGAGGCGTAAGCCTGTTCCAGCAACACAGTGAAGCGGTTGAACGCGTCGATAGCGCCTTTATCCAACTCGGCTTCTTCTTGTGCGTTGAGTTCCAGCCCGTCGAGGGTTTTGACGAAGCTCTTCCAGCCTTCAGCGCGGCCACCGGCCGGTTCACCGAGATGGCGGGCACCAAAGGTTTCGCTCAAGCCGAGACCCACAGCACGCTTGATCAGGAACGCCGCGCCAAGTTTCGAACCTTCTGACACGAACAGCCAACCCAGCGCCTCGGCTTTGGTTGGATTCTTCACCGCCCCGGCGACGGGGGCCGGAACTTCAGTTTCCAGATCAGCCAGATCCGCCTTGGCCGCTTCAGCACGGCAGCGAGCTGGCAGGTCCGGGACGATGGCGGTCAATTCGGCATCGTTGTACAGCGACACCAGTTCCGACTGAAACAAATACTGAGCTACCACGAAACGCGCGAAGTTGGCCTGGGTTTCAAACGGGGCGTGGGCTTTGACCAAGGCATCAAGCTTGGTGTGAGGCTCGTTTGTGATCTGGTTCAAACGTTGCGAACGCAGAGCAGGGCGTTGAGCAGTGTCCTGAGTGGTCATGAGAAGTCCTTGAGAAAAAGAGGCGCTTGGTAACGAGACGAATAAGCAGGCGCCTGACAGTAAAAAAACCTCACTGCGCCACTTCTCTAAAAGCAGCGCAGTGAGGTGGCAGGGTCAGATATCCCAGACCAGATTGATCGCGAAGTTGCGACCCGGCTGGGTCAGGCGATCGAGGTTGGCCGGTTGAGTCACCGAGGCTTCGCCGACGCTGTCGTAACCGCGCACGTCGTCCCACTGCCAGTACTTCTTGTTGGTCAGGTTGTACAAGCCGGCGTTGACGGTTACGTCGTCGGTCACCTTGTAGAAGCCAGCCAGATCGAGCACGCCATAACCCGGCGTCTTGAATTGGGTGCTGGTGCCGTCAGGGGTTTTGAAGCTGGTGCTGTCGACGCGGGTCTTGCGTTTGACCAGTGTCCAGCTCAACAGGGCGCCGTAGTTTTCCTGGTCGTAACCCAGGCCGAACACGCCAGTCAGCGGGTTGATGCTGTTCAGCGGCTGGCCGTTGTCATCGTTACGGCCATACAGGTAGGCCATCGAGCCTTGGGTATAGAGACCGGTTGGGGCGCCGAAGCTGTCCAGATTCAGGCGACCCTTGAGCTCCACGCCTTTGATGGTGGCGTGAGCGATGTTGTTGCTCTGGAATGTGGTCTCGGTGTAGCCAGGCGTGATGGCGTTCTCGTCGATGAAGTCGCGGTATTTGTTGTAGAACACCGCCACATCGAAAGTGCCTGCCTCGAACTGGCCGCGCAGGCCGGTTTCATAGCTCTTGCTCTTTTCCGGCTCCAGGTCGGGATTTGGTGCGACCTGATAGCCGCCGGCCAGGTTTTCAAAGCGACCGTACAGCGCCTTGGCGGTCGGTGTGCGGAAGCCTTCGGCGTACTGGCCATACCAAGTGTAGTGGTCGTTGAAACTATAGGTGGTGCCGAATTTTGGCGACAGACGATGCCAGGTCTTGGTGTCGTCGCTCACCACACCGTTGCCGCTTTGGTCGGCGGTGACCAGAAACTCATCCGTGATGTGTGGCTTGAGCTCGGTGTAGTCGTAGCGTGCGCCGGGCAGGAAGGTCCAGTTGCCCCAGCTGATCTGATCCTGGGCGAACAGGCTGTAGCTGTTGATGGTCGGGTCCGGGAAATCGCTGGCCGGTTTGAGGGTGTCAGCGGCGCTCGGGGCACCGATAACCCGGCACGCGCCGGCCACGGTCAGGCAGGTGCCGCTACCGGTACGCAGGCCAGTGACTTTGTCCTGTTTGATGGTGGTGCCATAGGTGACGCGGTGGTCGGTGTCGGCGATGGCAAACGACTTGTCAGCCTGGGCATCGAACACCCATTGGCGATCCTTGTAGGTGGTATCGCGGTTGCGCAGCACGGTGCGCGACGGCGCGTAGATTTCTTCGGTGCTCTGGTCAGTCTTGGCGATCTGGTAGTTCAGCGTCCACTTGATGTTGTCAGCCAGGACGCTGTCCAGGCCGAAGCTGTGTTCCAGGCCGAAGCGTTCGCGGGTGACGGTGTCGTTGCCGGTACGGGATTTATAGAAGCCGAAACCGCGTCCTGCGTTGAACGGGCCGCCCACTGCGCTCAACTGATGGGTGTCGCGGTCATCCTTGTAATGCTCGTAAGTCAGACCGAAGCGCGCATCGTCGGCGTAGTCCCAGCCCAGTTTGGCCAGCACGTTGGTGGTGCGCACGTCCTCGGGATTGGCCTCGGTGCGGTTCAGGCCGGTGCCGCCGGTTTCGCCGTAGGACTCTGTTTCATGACCATTGCGCTGACTCAAGTGCAACAGGCCGTCGAAGTCGCCGCTGCGACCGGCCACGGTACCGGAGGTCAACCAGCTGTCGTCGGCCGAGCTGTAGCCGGTTTTCAGGCGCGCGCCGACATCCTTGCCCGGTTTGATGATGTCGTCCGGGTCCAGCGTGTAGTAGCTGACCGCGCCGCCGATGGCGTTGCTGCCGTAGAGCACCGACGCCGGGCCGCGCAGAATCTCGACGCGCTTGACGATCTCGGGGTCGACGTAGTTGCGGTTGGTCTGGGCGTAAGGGCCGTTGAAGAAGCTGTCGGGCACCTGCACACCGTCGACCTGGGTCAGTACGCGGTCGCCGTCGATACCGCGGATGTTGTAGCCAGTGAGGCCGGCGCGTTGACCGGCGCCGCCCACCGAAACACCGGGCTCGTAGCGCACCAGATCCTTGATGTTATTCACGTTGTTGCGGTCCAGCTCTTCGCGGGTCTGGACGGTGACGGTGCTCGGCACGCTGTTCACGTCCTGTTCCTGACGGGTGGCGCTGATGGTCACCTGGTCCAGATTGAGCGCGTTGCTGTTGCTGCGCTTCTCCAGCACGATGTTATTGGTGCCCAGTTTGCGATAGCTCAGGTTGGTCCCCACCAACAGGCGATCGAGGGCTTTCTCTGGCGGCAGCGAACCCCGTACGCCCGGCGAGGCCACGCCTTCAGCCAGTTCTGCCGGCAAGCCGACCTGCCAACCGGTCACGGCGGTAAAGGCATTGAGTGCCGAGACCAGCGATTGCTGAGGGATGGCGAACGCGTAATCGCCCATGTTGCGGGTCGGTTGCGCTGCAGCGGTGGCGGCGCAGAGCTGCGCGCTGCCGGCCATCAGGATGGCGGCGGTCAGCAGCGACAGCACGCGAGAAGGTGAAAAAGGTTGGCGGGTAAGGCGAGAGGACATCGATAGCGCTCCGTGTCGCACGAATCTTTATAGGTGCTGATTGGCATCTGAAGATGCGAATCAATTGCATTGGCTATAACGAGACGTACGGGGTTTTGCTATCGAGTAAAAATAATTCTCATTTAGTTCAAAATCACCAGCGCCGGGAATTCCTGGAGCCGCGCCGAGGTGATGTGGGCCAACGAACGGACCACGTCCAACGGCTGGTCGAGGCGGTAATTGCCGGTGACGGCGATGTCGGCCAACTGCTCGTTGTTGTTGATGATCCAGCCTGGATAGTAACGACGCAGCTCCGTCAGCACTTGGCTCAGCGGGCAATTTTCGAACACCAGTCGACCCTGGACCCATGCCAGGTCGGTCGCGGCATCAAGTTTTGCGGGGCGATCGAAACCGTTGGGGCCGATACGGACGCTTTCTCCGGCGGACAATCGAATTCGCGCGTCGTCGCGGGTCGCTCGCAAGTCGACATCCCCACGCTGCACCCGAACCTGCGCCACGCCGTCCAGATAGCGCACCGCAAAGGCGGTGTCCCGCACGCTGGCCTTGACCGGCCCGGCGTCGATTTCCAGCGGCTGGCCGCGATTGGCCGCGACCTCGAAAAACGCCTCGCCCTGATACAAACGGGCAACGCGTTGTTGATTGTTGATGGTGCTGGAAAAGGCCGAATTGGTATTGAGCAGGACTTTCGAGCCGTCCTCCAGTTGCAGACGTTGACGTTCACCGACCACGGTCAGGTGATCAGCTTGCAGGCGCATTGGCAGGTTGCTGAAGCTGAACAATCCGAGAATCAGCACGGCCGCGGTGGCCAAGGGTTTCCAGTGCGGTCGCAGGCGCGACAGGACGGTCACTTTCGCCGGCCGGGCGGCCAGGCTCTGCGCGCATTGCACGACTTGTGGGCCCTCCCAGATCGCCTGAGCTTTGGCGAACGCCTCGGCATGCAACGGATGGGCGGCCAGCCAGTCGTGAAACTGTCGGGTCTGTTCCTCGCTCGGACTGTCCAGCACGATCAGCCAGTCCAGGGCCTGGTCCATCGCGCTTGCGGGGGCCCGCTCCGGGGAGGGCGGAGGGGGGGCGGGGGGAGGCACTGGAAGCGTGTCCGTCACGGTGTTTCCTCGGCAGTGTCTTGGCACGGCTGTTTTTTTAGTGAAGCTTGAAAGTGGGGCAAGGGTAGCAAAGCCCGATAGTCAGTGCAGGTCATCCTCACACATAGAGAATTAACCTACAGATTCAGTCGCCGTTTAACCGTTCGGCCACGCCGATGCAAATCGCCATGATCAGTTTCAGCTCCTTTTGCACCGTGCTCAATGACACGCCAAGCTTCTCGGCGATTTCCAGATAGCTGTGCCCGTGCAGACGGCTGAGGATGAATATCTGCTGCTGACGGGCGCTGAGTTCATTGAGACTCACGTTCAAACGCTCAAGTAATTGTTCGGCATGGGCGGCGTCCTCGGCACTGCTGGCGGGGGCGGCGACGCTTTCCACCACGTCCAGAGGCACGTCGTCGAGCATCGTGCGGGACTGGATTCGCCGCGCACGCAAATGGTCCAGCGCCAGGTTGCGGGCGGTCTGGAAAACGAAGGGTTCAAGGTGGTCGATGGCCCGCTCACTGAGCGCCCGGGTCACTCGCAGGTAGGTCTCCTGCAGGAGGTCTTCGGCGGTGCTGTGATTGTTGACCATCCGCTCCAACGTGCGCAGCAGAGAGACTCGCTGGGCGATGAAGACGTGATTGAAGCGAGATTGACTCACGGGAGGACCTGATCCATTTCGAGCGAATGATAATGCTTATCATCCGCTCGAGTGGTCAAGTATTGATTTGTGAAGCTGATTTTCGAAGGGCTAGGCGCGGCCCAGCAGATAGGTCGCGTAATCGGGGATCCGATGTTCGTGCGCCTGCTCCATCATCGGGCTGCTGAGCAGGTAGTCGGCGCTGCATTCATTGCAGGCCACCGGAATGTTCCAGACGGCCGCGACGCGCAATAACGCCTTGATGTCCGGGTCGTGCGGCTGTGGTTCGAACGGGTCCCAGAAGAACACCAGCATGTCGACCCGCTGCTCGGCGATTCGCGCACCGAGTTGCTGGTCGCCGCCCAACGGGCCGCTGATCATGCTCTCCACAGGCAAATCCAGGCGTTGTTGCAACAACAACCCGGTGGTGCCGGTGGCGACCAGTTCATGCTGTGCGAGCCTGCCTTTCTGCCGCTCGGCCCAGTCCAGCAAAAACACCTTGCAGTGGTCATGGGCGACCAAGGCAATACGCTTGCGCGCTGCCAGGGTCTTTTGCGTAAAGCTGATACCGATCATCGGTGCTGCTCCAGACGTTTATCCGCCGTCGGCGCTGAAGATCAAAAGATCGCAGCCTTCGGCAGCTCCTACAAAGGCATGGTGCGACGCAAAACCTGTAGGAGCTGCCGAAGGCTGCGATCTTTTGATCGTTGAACCTTCGGGCCGCCTACGGTGGTCATCGGTTTATTCAGCGTTGCACAGCGCCAGGCAGTTATCGAGCATGCGGTTGGAGAAGCCCCATTCGTTGTCGTACCAGGCCAGCACCTTGAGCAGCTTGCCGCTGGACTTGGTGTGGTTGGCGTCAAAGATCGACGACAGCGGGTTGTGGTTGAAGTCGCTGGAGACCAGCGGCAGGGTGTTGTAACCGAGAATCTTCGAGTGCTGGCTGGCTTCTTTCAGCAGTGCGTTCACTTCATCGGCCGATGCTTCGCGTTTGAGTTGCACGGTCAGGTCCACCAGCGACACGTTGATCACCGGCACGCGTACCGACATACCGGTCAGTTTGCCCGCCAGTTCCGGCAGCACCAGACCGACTGCTTCAGCCGCACCGGTTTTGCTCGGGATCATGTTCTGCGTGGCCGAACGCGCACGATACGGATCGACATGATAGACGTCGGTCAGGTGCTGATCGTTGGTGTAGGCGTGAATAGTGGTCATCAGACCGCTTTCGATTCCCAGCTCGCGGTGCAACACCTGAGCCACCGGGGCCAGGCAGTTGGTGGTGCACGAAGCATTGGAAATGATCTGGTGCGATTGGCGCAGAATGTCGTGGTTAACGCCATACACCACCGTGGCGTCGGCGCCTTTGGCCGGAGCCGAGATGATCACTTTGCGTGCGCCGGCCGTAATATGCGCGGCGGCTTTGTCGCGGTCGGTGAACAAACCGGTGCATTCGAATACGACGTCGATCTTCTCGGCAGCCCACGGCAGTTCGGCCGGGTTGCGAATGGCGCTGACAGAAATACGGTCGCCGTTGACGGTCAGGCTTTCCCGATCGTGCTGGACATCGGCATCGAACGTGCCGTGAACAGTGTCGTACTTGAGCAGATGAGCGTTCATCGCGCTGTCGCCCAGGTCATTGATGGCAACGATCTGCAGATCCTGGCGATAACCTTGGGTATACAGTGCGCGCAGGACGTTACGGCCAATTCGGCCAAAACCATTGATTGCGATTCGAAGAGTCATTTAACAGGGCCGCCGTCGTTTTGTTGTTGGAATTACAAGATTATTCGCATAAAAATAGAAAACAAGCCTTTTTAATGGCAATATTTTGTTCAATCTACAACGAGTGACCTGAATCAACTGGTCCGACCGATCAAGAAAACCGTCTGTCATCCCATCGACAACGGCTCTTGTTCAGCATAGACAATCAGGTCGCCACATCCGTTAGCCTGGAGTTCTAAACATGCATCCCCGCGTCCTTGAGGTCACCGAACGGCTTATCGCCCGCAGCCGCGCCACGCGTGAGGCTTACCTTGCACTGATTCGTGGTGCTGCCAGCGACGGTCCCATGCGCGGCAAGCTGCAATGCGCCAACTTTGCCCACGGCGTGGCCGGTTGCGGCACCGACGACAAGAACAGTCTGCGGATGATGAACTCCGCCAACATTGCGATTGTTTCGTCCTATAACGACATGCTCTCGGCGCACCAGCCGTACGAAGTCTTTCCTGAACAGATCAAAAAAGCCCTGCGTGAAATCGGCTCCGTCGGCCAGTTCGCCGGCGGCACCCCCGCCATGTGCGATGGCGTGACCCAGGGCGAACCGGGCATGGAACTGAGCCTGCCGAGCCGCGAAGTGATTGCGCTGTCCACCGCCGTGGCGCTGTCCCACAACATGTTCGACGGCGCGCTGATGCTCGGCATCTGCGACAAAATCGTGCCGGGGCTGATGATGGGCGCGCTGCGCTTTGGTCACTTGCCGACGATCTTCGTGCCAGGCGGGCCGATGGTCTCGGGCATTTCCAACAAGCAGAAAGCCGACGTGCGCCAGCGCTATGCCGAAGGCAAGGCCAGCCGCGAAGAGCTGCTGGAATCGGAGATGAAGTCCTACCACAGCCCGGGTACCTGCACCTTTTACGGCACAGCCAACACTAACCAACTGCTGATGGAAGTCATGGGCCTGCACTTGCCGGGCGCCTCTTTCGTCAACCCGAATACTCCGTTGCGTGATGCCCTGACCCGCGAAGCGGCGCATCAAGTCACGCGTCTGACCAAGCAGAGCGGCGACTTCATGCCGATCGGCGAAATCGTCGACGAACGTTCGCTGGTCAACTCCATCGTGGCCCTGCACGCCACCGGCGGCTCGACCAACCACACCTTGCACATGCCGGCGATCGCCATGGCGGCGGGCATTCAACTGACCTGGCAGGACATGGCCGACCTCTCCGAGGTGGTGCCGACCCTGAGCCACGTCTACCCGAACGGCAAAGCCGACATCAACCACTTCCAGGCTGCGGGCGGCATGTCGTTCCTGATCCGCGAACTGCTGGAAGCCGGCTTGCTCCACGAAAACGTCAACACGGTGCTGGGCCACGGTCTGAGCCGCTACACCATGGAACCGTTCCTCGAAAACGGCGAGCTGGTCTGGCGCGAAGGCCCGATCGAAAGCCTCGACGAAACCATCCTGCGTCCAGTCGCGCGTGCGTTCTCACCAGAGGGCGGCTTGCGGGTGATGGAAGGCAACCTCGGCCGCGGAGTCATGAAAGTGTCCGCCGTTGCTTTGGAAAACCAGATCGTCGAAGCACCGGCCATGGTGTTCCAGGATCAGCAGGATTTGGCCGATGCATTCAAGGCCGGTTTGCTGGAGAAAGACTTTGTCGCCGTGATGCGCTTCCAGGGGCCGCGCTCCAACGGCATGCCGGAGCTGCACAAGATGACGCCGTTCCTCGGCGTGCTGCAGGATCGCGGCTTCAAAGTCGCGCTGGTGACCGACGGGCGCATGTCCGGTGCGTCGGGGAAAATTCCGGCGGCGATTCACGTCAGCCCCGAAGCGTATGTGGGCGGCGCTTTGGCGCGGGTGCAAGAGGGCGATATCATCCGCGTCGATGGCGTCAAAGGCACTCTGGAGCTTAAGGTGGACGCCGACGAATTCGCAGCGCGCGAACCTGCCAAGGGCCTGTTGGGCAATAACATCGGCAGCGGTCGCGAACTGTTTGGTTTCATGCGCATGGCCTTCAGCTCGGCGGAGCAGGGCGCCAGCGCCTTTACTTCTGCCCTGGAGACGCTTAATTGAAACTGGCTTTGGTCGGTGACATCGGTGGGACCAACGCACGTTTCGCGTTGTGGAAAAACCAGCAGCTGGAATCGATCCAGGTGCTGGCGACGGCCGCTCACGCCAGCCCGGAAGAGGCCATTGCCCTCTACCTGAGCGGGCTTGGCCTGGCGCCGGGTTCGATCGGTTCGGTGTGCCTGTCGGTCGCCGGCCCCGTCAGCGGCGATGAATTCAAGTTCACCAACAATCACTGGCGACTCAGCCGCAAGGGGTTCTGCAACACCTTGCAGCTGGATCAACTGATGCTGGTCAATGACTTCTCGGCCATGGCGCTGGGCATGACCCGTTTGCAGCCGGACGAGTATCGGGTGGTCTGCGAAGGTACGCCGGAGCCGTTGCGGCCGGCGGTGGTGATCGGTCCGGGGACTGGCCTCGGTGTTGGCACGTTGCTGGATCTGGGGGACGGTCGTTTCGCCGCGTTGCCGGGGGAGGGCGGTCACGTCGATTTGCCGCTGAGCAGTCCGCGGGAAACTCAGTTGTGGCAGCACATCTTCAATGAGATCGGCCATGTCAGCGCCGAAACGGCGTTGAGCGGCAGCGGCTTGCCGCGGGTCTATCGGGCCATTTGTGCAGTGGACGGTCATGAACCGGTGCTGGATTCCCCCGAGTCGATTACCGCAGCCGGTCTGGCCGGCGATCCGATTGCCCTGGAAGTGCTTGAGCAGTTCTGCTGCTGGCTGGGTCGTGTGGCCGGCAACAATGTGCTGACCACGGGCGGACGGGGTGGCGTGTACATCGTGGGCGGGGTGATTCCGCGGTTCGCCGATTTCTTCATCGAAAGCGGCTTTGCCCGGTGCTTTGCCGACAAGGGCTGCATGAGCGATTACTTCAAAGGCATCCCGGTGTGGCTGGTGACGGCACCGTATTCCGGCCTTGTTGGCGCGGGTGTGGCGCTCGACCAGGCCTAAGACCGAGTCGCCTTCATCGCGAGCAAGCTCGCTCCCACAGGATTACTTACATTTTCAGAATGTGTATTTATCCCTTGTGGGAGCGAGCTTGCTCGCGATGAGGCCAGAACAGGCAACAAATATCCAAGGTCCATCAGGCATAATCCGCCCAATTCAAACAACAAGGACGCCGCCCCGTGAGCTCAGTCAACAAGTCGATTTTGTTGGTCGATGACGATCAAGAGATACGCGAGTTGCTGGACACCTACCTGACTCGCGCGGGTTTTCAGGTGCGAACCACGCCCGACGGCGCAGGCTTTCGTCAGGCGATGAACGAGGCACCGAGCGATCTGGTGATCCTCGACGTCATGCTCCCGGACGAAGACGGTTTCAGTCTCTGCCGCTGGATCCGTCAGCACCCACGTCAGGCGCAGGTGCCGATCATCATGCTCACCGCCAGTTCCGACGAGGCCGACCGCGTCATCGGTCTGGAATTGGGCGCCGACGATTACCTCGGCAAACCCTTCAGCCCGCGTGAATTGCAGGCGCGCATCAAAGCCTTGTTGCGTCGCGCGCAGTTCGGTCAGGAGCGTTCGGGCGGTGAAGTATTGGCCTTCGATGACTGGCGGCTGGACATGGTCAGCCATCGCCTGTTCCACATCGACGGCGAAGAAGTGATTCTCTCCGGCGCCGATTTCGCGCTGCTGAAACTGTTCCTCGATCACCCCCAGGAAATTCTCGACCGCGACACCATCGGCAACGCCACCCGTGGTCGTGATTTGATGCCGCTGGATCGCATCGTCGACATGGCCGTTAGCCGTTTGCGCCAGCGCCTGCGCGACACCGAAAAACCGCCGCGACTGATCCGTACCGTGCGCGGCAGCGGCTACCAACTGGCCGCCAATGTGGTTGCCAGCAATGGCCACTGAGTTTTTCCGCAAGCTCGCCGCACGGATTCCCATGCCGCGCTCGCTGCTCGGGCGGATGTTGCTGCTGACGCTGTTGGCGGTGTTGTTCGCACAGACGCTGTCGAGCGTGATCTGGGTCTCGCAATTGCGCGCCACCCAGCTCGAAGGCCTGGTCACCAGCGCCCGAAGCCTCGCTCATTCGATGACGGCCAGCGTCAGTTACTTCCGCTCTCTGCCGGTAGCGTTTCGGCCATTGGTACTCGACCAGTTGCGCAGCATGGGCGGCACCCGTTTTGTGGTGACGCTCAACGACAAACCCTTGGGCATGGAAGTGCTGCCGATCACCCCGCGCAAGGAAGCCGTGCTCAAGGCGGTGGACGAAGTGCTGCGCCAGTCCCTGGGCCAGGACATTGATATCTCGGTGACATTCGTCAGCCCCGAAGACCTGCGGATCTTCAACGGCGGCCTGAAACTCGATGAATTGCCGCGCTCCTGGGCGCATTACGCGCTGACCCTGGAACCGGTGAACCCGCCGGTATTGGTTACGCAAATCCAGATGGCACCGGGCGAGTGGCTGTACATCGCCTCCCTGTTGCCCGAGCCCTACACCAGTCTTGAAGAGCAAGGCCTGCCGGCGCAGCAAGTCTGGTTCATCGTGCTCACCAGCGGCTTCTTGCTGTTGTTCATCGGCTTGCTGGTGCACTGGCAGAGCCGGCCGCTCAAACGTTTGGCGCGGGCTGCCCGGGACATGTCCCTCGGCGCGGAAGTCGAGCCAGTGGCCGAGGGTGGCGGCAGTGAAGTGGTTGAGGTCGGCCGCGCCTTCAATGCGATGCGCGAACGTATCAGCCGTTACCTGACCGAGCGCAGCCAGTTGTTCAGCGCAATATCCCATGACTTGCGCACGCCGATTACCCGCTTGCGGTTACGCGTTGAATTGCTCGAAGACGAAACGCTGCAAGCCAAGTTCGGCCGTGATCTGGATGAGCTGGAGCTGCTGGTCAAAGGCGCGTTGCAATGCGTGAAAGACACCGACATCCACGAAAACATCGAACCGGTGGACCTCAACCATGTACTTGATTGTCTGGTGGAGCCGTATCTGGCGCCCAACGGCAATGGTCGCGTCACCCAACAAGGGCGTGCGCTGGCGGCGTATCCGGGGAAGCCGCTGGCGCTCAAGCGTTGCATCGGCAACCTGATCGACAATGCCTTGAAGTATGGGCAGAACGCGCATTTGCACATTGATGACGACCAGAGTGCGTTCATCCTGCATGTGGACGATGAGGGGCCGGGTGTGCCGGAACAGCGGATGGAACAGGTATTCGAACCGCACTTCCGCCTGGCCGGGCAGCAGCAGGGTTATGGGTTGGGATTGGGGATTGCGCGAAATATTGCGCATAGCCATGGGGGTGAGGTCAGCCTGCAGAATTTGCGTGAGGGCGGGTTGCGGGTGACGTTGCAGTTGCCTCGCAGTGTTGATTAGCCACACAGCGTTATCGTTCATCGCGAGCAAGCTCGCTCCCACATTGGATCTGTGTAAAACGCATAACCCCTGTGGGAGCGAGCTTGCTCGCGATGGCGTCATATCCTTCAACACATTCCTCAAGAAAAATGTCACAAGCTGGTGACATAACTCGCCCCCTTCGTTACAAGCCCACCCCCGCCCGTTGTTTAGACTGCCCCCAGTCATAACAACAAAAAAGGCACCCCATGGACACCTTCCAACCCGCTTTCAGCAGTTGGCTGAACGCCCCCGCCCATCAGCAATGGCTCGCCAACGAAGGCCTGCGCCTGCTGGCGTTTGCCAAGGCTTCAATGCTTCCCGAAGGCTTCGGCAATCTCGATGAAAAGGGCCATCACCCGGCCAACGCTCAAGCCGAAACCATGAGCACCGCGCGCATGACCCACAGCTTCGCCATGGCCCACATTCAGGGCTTGCCGGGTTTCGCCGAGCTGGTGGATCACGGTGTCAAAGCCCTCAGTGGCCCATTGCGTGACGCCGAACACGGTGGCTGGTTCGCTGCCCCCGAGCATCGTGACGGCAACACCGGCAAGGCGGCTTACCTGCACGCCTTCGTCGCTCTGGCCGCCAGTTCTGCGGTTGTCGCTCAGCGTCCCGGCGCGCAGGCCTTGCTCGACGATGCCATCGACATCATCGACGCGCATTTCTGGAGCGAGGAGGAGGGCGCGATGCGCGAATCCTTCAACCGCGACTGGAATGAAGAGGAAAGCTATCGCGGCGCCAACAGCAACATGCACGCCACCGAAGCCTTTCTCGCGTTGGCCGATGTCACTGAAGAGAACCGTTGGCTGTGCCGCGCCCAGCGCATCGTCGAGCGCGTCATCCACGGTTACGCCGCAGCCAACGATTACCTGGTGGTCGAGCATTTCGACCGCGACTGGCAACCCTTGCACGAATACAACCACGACAACCCGGCCGATGGTTTTCGCCCCTACGGCACCACGCCGGGTCACGGTTTCGAATGGGCCCGGTTGATGCTGCATCTCGAAGCGGCGCGGGTTAAGGCCGGGATGCTGACGCCGGGCTGGCTCGCCAGCGACGCGCAAAAACTCTTCGACCACAACTGCCGTCACGGCTGGGATGTCGACGGGGCGCCGGGGATTGTTTACACCCTCGACTGGGACAATCGCGCCGTGGTTCGCCATCGCCTGCACTGGACCCATTGCGAAGCCAGCGCCGCCGCCAGTGCGCTGCTTAAACGCACAGGCGATGCGCAATACGAAAGCTGGTACCGACTATTTTGGGAATTCTGCGACAGCCATTTCATCGACCGCGAAAGCGGCAGCTGGCATCACGAACTCGATCCGCAGAATCACCCGAGCGCTGATATCTGGGCTGGTAAACCTGATCTTTATCACGCCTGGCAAGCCGTATTGATCCCGCGATTGCCTCTGGCGCCGAGCATGGCGACTGCCCTGGCACAGTTATCCCAGAGCGCTCCTGTGTAACCATGTGGTGACATTCGGACGTCCCTTCGTTACCTGCGAAGGGGTCACTCCTGTTTAAAATCCTATGTAGCGCAAGCACCAGACTTGCATGCATAACAACAAGAAAGGTACTACTAGATGAATGCGATCTCTCGCCTCGCTACTGTCATTTCTCTCGCCTCACTGCTTCCCCTGTCTGCATTCCCGCTGAGTGCACTTGCTGCCGATTCCAAAGGTTCGGTGGAAGTCGTTCACTGGTGGACCTCTGGTGGTGAAAAGGCCGCGGTCGATGTTCTGAAGGCCCAAGTCGAAAAAGACGGCTTTACCTGGAAGGACGGCGCAGTCGCCGGTGGCGGCGGTTCCACTGCCATGACCGTACTCAAAAGCCGCGCCGTCGCCGGTAACCCGCCGGGCGTTGCCCAGATCAAAGGTCCGGACATCCAGGAGTGGGGCAGCACTGGCCTGCTCAGCACCGATACCCTGAAAGACGTTGCCAAGTCCGAAGGCTGGGATGGCCTGCTGTCGAAGAAAGTCTCCGACACCGTCAAATACGAAGGTGACTACGTCGCCGTGCCGGTGAACATTCACCGCGTCAACTGGCTGTGGATCAACCCGGAAGTCTTCAAGAAAGCCGGGATCGAAAAAGCCCCTACTACCCTCGAAGAATTCTATGCCGCTGGCGACAAGCTGAAAGCCGCAGGCTTCATCGCGCTTGCCCACGGTGGCCAGCCTTGGCAGGACAGCACCGTGTTTGAAGACGTGGTGCTCTCGGTCATGGGCGCTGACGGTTACAAGAAAGCCCTGGTAGACCTGGATCAGAAAACCCTCTCGGGTGCCGAGATGACCAAGTCGTTCACCGAGCTGAAAAAAATCACGGGCTACATGGACCCGAACCGCGCCGGTCGTGACTGGAACATCGCGGCGGCCGACGTCATCAACGGCAAGGCCGGTATGCAGATGATGGGCGACTGGGCCAAGAGCGAATGGACCGCTGCCAAGAAAGTAGCGGGCAAGGACTACCAGTGCGTGCCATTCCCGGGCACCGAAAAAGCCTTCACTTACAACATCGACTCGATGGCTGTGTTCAAGCTCAAAGCCGATCGCAAAGGCGACATCGCCGCTCAGCAAGACCTGGCCAAGGTCGCGTTGGGTAAAGACTTCCAGAAAGTCTTCAGCATCAACAAAGGTTCGATCCCGGTGCGTACCGACATGCTTAACGACATGAGCGGCCTGGGCTTCGATTCCTGCGCTCAGGCAGCTGCCAAGGATTTCCTTGCAGACGAGAAGACTGGCGGCCTGCAACCGAGCATGGCGCACAACATGGCCACTTCCCTGGCCGTGCAGGGCGCGATCTTCGATGTGGTGACCAACTTCATGAACGACAAGAACGCTGACCCGGCCAAGGCCAGCGCCCAACTGGCATCGGCCGTCAAAGCCGCCCAGTAATTCCTGCGGCATTTACCTGAGTGAGTTCCCCCTGTGGGAGCGAGCTTGCTCGCGATAGCTGGCTGACATTCAAAAGAGATGTCGACTGTTACACCGCTATCGCGAGCAAGCTCGCTCCCACAAGGGATCACCCTCTGATCCTCACCTCTTCACCTGGATTATCCCGATGAGCTCTGTGGCGGTTTTCAGCAAAGCCTCACCGTTCGACGCACTGCAGCGCTGGCTCCCCAAGCTGGTTTTGGCGCCAAGCATGCTGATCGTCCTGGTTGGTTTTTACGGTTACATCATCTGGACATTCGTTCTGTCCTTCACCAATTCCAGCTTCATGCCGAGCTACAAATGGGTCGGCCTGCAGCAATACATCCGTCTGATGGACAACGATCGCTGGTGGGTCGCGAGCAAAAACCTCGCGGTCTTCGGCGGCATGTTCATCGGCATCAGCCTGGTGCTGGGGGTGTTCCTGGCGGTGCTGCTGGATCAGCGCATTCGCAAGGAAGGTTTCATCCGCACCGTTTACCTGTACCCGATGGCGCTCTCGATGATCGTCACCGGTACCGCGTGGAAATGGCTGCTCAACCCAGGCCTGGGCCTGGACAAAATGCTGCGTGACTGGGGCTGGGAAGGCTTTCGTCTCGACTGGCTGGTGGATCAGGATCGCGTGGTGTATTGCCTGGTGATCGCTGCTGTGTGGCAAGCCTCCGGGTTTGTGATGGCGATGTTCCTGGCCGGCCTGCGTGGTGTCGATCAATCGATCATCCGTGCCGCGCAAGTCGACGGTGCGAGCCTGCCGACCATCTACCTGAAGATCGTGTTGCCGAGCCTGCGCCCGGTGTTCTTCAGCGCCTTCATGATCCTCGCGCACATCGCGATCAAGAGCTTCGACCTGGTGGCGGCAATGACCGCTGGCGGTCCGGGCTACTCGTCCGACTTGCCCGCGATGTTCATGTATTCCTTCACCTTCAGCCGTGGCCAGATGGGCATTGGTTCGGCCAGCGCCATGATGATGCTCGGCGCGATCCTGGCGATTCTGGTGCCGTATCTGTACTCCGAATTGCGAGGCAAACGCCATGAGTAATCAACTCGGAAAACCGGCGATCAGCTTCAGCCGCATCGCAATCTACGCCACGCTGTTGCTGGCCGCCGCGATCTACCTGATCCCGCTGGTGGTGATGCTGCTGACCAGTTTCAAATCCCCGGAAGACATCCGCACCGGCAACCTGTTGAGCTGGCCGCAAGTGATTGACGGCATTGGCTGGATCAAGGCCTGGGACGTGGTGGGCGGCTACTTCTGGAACTCGGTGAAAATCACCGTGCCGGCGGTTCTGATCTCTACCTTCATCGGTGCCATGAACGGTTACGTACTGTCGATGTGGCGCTTCCGGGGTTCGCAACTGTTCTTCGGTCTGCTGCTGTTCGGCTGCTTCCTGCCGTTCCAGACCGTGCTGTTGCCAGCCTCGTTCACCCTCGGCAAGTTCGGCCTGGCCAACACCACCACCGGTCTGGTGCTGGTGCACGTGGTCTACGGCCTGGCGTTCACCACGCTGTTCTTCCGCAACTACTACGTGAGCATTCCGGATGCGCTGGTCAAGGCTGCACGGCTTGATGGCGCGGGCTTCTTCACGATTTTCTGGAAGATCCTGCTGCCGATGTCGATCCCGATCGTGATGGTCTGCCTGATCTGGCAGTTCACCCAGATCTGGAATGACTTCCTGTTCGGCGTGGTCTTCGCCAGTGGTGATGCCCAGCCAATTACCGTGGCCCTGAACAACCTGGTCAACACCAGCACCGGGGCCAAGGAATACAACGTTGATATGGCCGCCGCGATGATCGCCGGGCTGCCGACACTGCTGGTCTACATATTCGCTGGCAAGTATTTCCTGCGTGGGCTGACGTCCGGCGCGGTCAAGGGGTAGAACATGGCAACTCTCGAATTACGCAACGTCAACAAGACCTACGGCGCCGGATTGCCGGACACCCTGAAAAACATCGAACTGAAGATCGATGACGGTGAGTTCCTGATCCTGGTCGGCCCGTCGGGCTGCGGTAAATCCACGCTGATGAATTGCATCGCCGGTCTGGAAAACATCAGCGGCGGCGCCATCCTGGTGGACGACGCCGACATCAGCGGCATGAGCCCGAAAGATCGCGACATCGCCATGGTGTTCCAGTCCTACGCGCTGTACCCGACGATGAGCGTGCGCGACAACATCGCCTTCGGTTTGAAGATTCGCAAAATGCCGGCCGCTGAAATCGACGAAGAAGTCGCCCGCGTGGCCAAGCTGTTGCAGATCGAACATTTGCTCAGCCGCAAACCCGGCCAGCTCTCCGGTGGTCAGCAACAGCGCGTGGCGATGGGCCGTGCCCTGGCGCGGCGGCCGAAGATTTACCTGTTCGACGAACCACTGTCCAACCTCGACGCCAAGCTGCGCGTCGAGATGCGCACCGAAATGAAACTGATGCACCAGCGCCTGAAAACCACCACGGTCTACGTGACCCACGACCAGATCGAAGCCATGACCCTGGGCGACAAAGTGGCGGTGATGAAGGACGGGATCATCCAGCAGTTCGGCACGCCGAAAGACATCTACAACAACCCGGCCAACCTGTTCGTGGCGAGCTTCATCGGTTCGCCACCGATGAACTTCATCCCGCTGCGTTTGCAGCGCAAGGACGGTCGCCTGGTGGCGCTGCTCGACAGCGGTCAGGCGCGCTGCGAATTGCCGTTGGGCATGCAGGACGCCGGTCTTGAAGACCGCGAAGTGATCCTCGGCATGCGCCCGGAGCAGATCGTTT
The DNA here is from genome assembly GCF_044760065.1 of Pseudomonas sp. NPDC098740. Taxonomy (NCBI): domain Bacteria; kingdom Pseudomonadati; phylum Pseudomonadota; class Gammaproteobacteria; order Pseudomonadales; family Pseudomonadaceae; genus Pseudomonas; species Pseudomonas sp. NPDC098740. The sequence goes on from NZ_JBIWAM010000014.1 coordinate 153,309, forward strand.
TGGCGGGCAGCGAGCCGAACGGTTTGCCGATCATTCGCGCCGAAGTCCAGGTCACCGAGCCAACCGGTCCCGACACCCTGGTGTTCGTCAATCTCAACGAAACCAAAGTCTGCTGCCGTCTGGCGCCGGACGTTGCACCGGCCGTGGGCGAGACCCTGACCCTGCAATTCGATCCATCGAAAGTGCTGTTGTTCGATGCCAAGACCGGGGAGCGCCTGGGGGTGGCCGGTCAGCCTAAAACCGAGAGCCACAACGCCAACGTCGCGCAATTCAAAGGCCGCTGAAGATCAAATGTGGGAATGGGATTGTGTGGGAGCGGGCTTGCCCGCGATGGCATCAACTCGGTTAGACGTTAAACCGAGTCGTCTGCATCGCAGGCAAGCCAGCTCCCACAAAAGCTCGCTCCCACAGGGGGATATGCGGCGGGTGGCCTGTCACCCGCCGCACCTGATGTCACCGCGTTAAATAAAAACAGTTAATAACAATAAAACGAGGATGTAGGGATGAAGAAGAACAACAACGCTCAGCTTATCTGCCAGTTGTCAGCGATTGCGGCAATGACATTGGCCGGTAGTGTGCACGCGGCTGACGCGTTCAGCGCCGATTCCGAATGGATGACCGGTGATTGGGGGGGCGAGCGGACCAGGCTGATCGAGCAGGGTATCGACATCAAGATGGACTACGTCGGTGAAGTGGGTGGCAACCTCCACGGCGGCTACAACAACGACAAGACTGCGCGTTACGCCGACCAGTTTGGTCTGGGCGTGGCGCTGGACCTGCAAAAACTGTGGGGCTGGGATAACACCCAGGCCAAGATCCAGCTCACTAACCGTAACGGTGAGAACATCTCCAATGACCGTGTCGGCGACCCGCGTGCCGGCACCTTGAGTTCGTCCCAGGAAGTCTACGGCCGTGGCCATATGGTCCGTCTGACCCAATTGTGGATCAAGCACCAGTTCCTCGACGGTAAACTGGACGTCAAGGCCGGTTACTTCGGCGAAGGCGAGGACTTCAACACCTTCCCTTGCGAGTTCCAGAACCTGGCGTTCTGCGGTTCCCAAGTGGGTAACTGGGCCACCAACATCTGGTACAACTGGCCGGTCATGCAGGCTGCGGTCCGCGTGAAGTACAACATCTCGCCTGAGTTCTATGCGCAGATCGGCGCGTACAACCAGAACCCGTCGCAACTGGAGCACGGTAACGGCTTCAAGCTCAGCGGCAGTGGTACCAAAGGCACCGTCTTGCCGGTCGAACTGGTCTGGTTGCCTAACCCTGGCAACCTGCCGGGCGAATACCGTGTTGGTTACTACAAAAGCACGGCCAATGCCGATGACGTCCGCAAGGATGCCGACGGCAATGATGCAGCAACCAGCGGTAATGCCTATCGCAGCCACGATAGCAAGCACGGTTACTGGTTCGTGGCGCAGCAACAACTCACCAGCCACAACGGTGACGCGTCCCGCGGTCTGAACATCGCAGCCAACGCCACTTTCCACGACAAGGACACCAACTTCGTCGACAACTACCAGTCGCTGATGTTTGTGTACAAGGGCCCGTTCGATGCGCGTCCAAAAGATGACATGGGGATCGGTTTTGCCCGTATCCATGTCAACGATGACGTGAAGAAAAACGCCGAGCTGGTCAACGCCTCCAATGGTGTTACCGAGTACGAGGATCCACTGTTCTCGCCGCTGCGTAGCACCGAGTACAACTACGAGGTCAACTACGGCTTCCACGTTACCAACTGGCTGACCGTGCGCCCTAACCTGCAATACATCACTCACCCGGGTGGTGTTGATGAAGTCGACGACGCGCTGGTCGCTGGCCTGAAAATTCAGTCGGTGTTCTAACGTTGTTGCGATAAGCTCCTCTCTATGTGCGCATTTTTGCGGACAGCCCAGGCTGTCCGCTTTTTTTTGGGGGCGGCGCACCCCGGGCGATTTTCAGGACCGTGGCACATGCATGAGCATCCGCTACAACGCTTCTTCAAATCCTTGCGCGAACGTCCGGTGTTCGCGTGGGAGCGCTATCAGAAGCGCGACGTGCTGGTGATCGACCATCCGCTGTGTCAGGCGGTGTTCAGTCGGCAGGGTGCGCAGTTGCTGCACTTCCAGCCAAAGGGCCAGAAACCCTGGCTCTGGTGCGCGGCGAAGTGGCCGCAGGTCGGTGCGATTCGTGGTGGCGTTCCGGTGTGCTGGCCGTGGTATGGCCGTCATCCGCGCGAAAACGCCTGGCCGTCCCATGGCTGGGCACGGTTGATCGACTGGAAGCTGCTGGACAGCAGCACTGATGACGATGGCGTGCGCTTGCACTGGCAACTTCAGTTGTGCGACTGGCAAGTGGACCTGCACGCGCACTTGGGCGAACGCATGGATTTACGCCTGAGTACCGAGCATCAGGACAGCCTGCCGTGCCAATTGAGTCAGGCGTTGCATGCGTATTGGCGTATTGGCGACGTCGGTGAGGTAGCGCTGTCTGGGCTCGACGGGGCGCAGGGTTACGACCAGTTGAACCGGCAGATTTGTCATCAGGAAGGCGAGTTGCGGGTAGAGGGTGGCTGTCAGCGGGTGTTCCAGCATGACGGCGAATTACAGCTCAAGGACCACGCCTGGCAGCGCGAGTTGTGCATCGATACCGGTGACCATGCGGACACGGTGGTTTGGCATCCGGGCTCACGGCCGTTGCTGGGGGTGAGCTGGAATGAGATTTCGGAGTTTGTCTGTGTGGAAGCCGCAAGTGGCGGGACCGATAGCCTGAGCCTGGCACCGGGGGAGAGGGCGCATTTGAGTTTGCAGGCGCGGGTTGGGGTTTAGTCCAAGACCTGCGGTGCTGCGGCTGGCGCCATCGCGAGCAAGCTCGCTCCCACAGGGGAATGCATTCCAAATGTGGGAGCGAGCTTGCTCGCGATGAGGCCAGGCCAAGCAGTGGAGATGTTGGACTAGTTAAACTCATCCCCAATCGGATACCGACTGGCATTCAGACTTTCCTTGATCTTGCGCAAATGCGGCTGGAAATCCACGCCTCGGCGCAAGGTCATGCCGGTGGCGAGCACATCCAGCACGGTCAGCTGAATGATCCGCGACGTCATCGGCATATAGATGTCGGTGTCTTCCGGTAGCGGAATGTTCAGGCTTAAGGTGCTGGCCTTGGCCAGTGGCGAACCCTCGGCCGTCAGGCCCAGTACCGAAGCACCGTTTTCCCGGGCAATACGCGCCACTTCCACCAGTTCGCGGGTACGGCCGGTGTAGGAAATGATCACGAATAACTCGCCGGTGTGCGCCACCGACGCAATCATGCGCTGCATCAGCACGTCCGCGTGGGCGGTGACCGCCAGGTTGAAGCGGAAAAACTTGTGCTGCGCATCCAACGCCACCGGGGCCGAGGCGCCGAGGCCGAAGAAGTGGATCTGACGGGCCTGGATCAACAGATCGACGGCGCGGCTGATCAGGTTCGGGTCAAGCGCCTGCAAGGCACTGTCCAAAGAGGCGATGGCGCTGCCGAAAATCTTTTTGGTATACGCTTCCGGATTGTCGTCGGCCTCGACCGCACGGCTGACATACGCCGCGCCACTGGCCAGGCTCTGGGCCAATTGAAGCTTGAGTTCCGGGTAGCCGCTGACGCCGAACGAACGGCAGAAACGGTTGACCGTCGGCTCGCTGACCTTTGAGGCCTGGGCGAGGGCGGCGATGCTGAACCGGGTGGCCTGCTGTGGGTTGAGCAGGATCACTTCGGCGACTTTGCGTTCTGCCTTGTTCAGGTCTTCAAGGCGATTCTGGATCTGTTCCAGTAAATTTCGCACGCGGTCCATATGGTTTCCTTGGTTCGCCTACAAGAGTGCATCTGCGATGCAAACAAGCGTGTTGCTATGCAAATTGGGCCTTTGATGCGGCCCCAAACGGTGGCCTATCCTACTGATGGCTCCGACCGTCCACCACTCGGAATCTGTATTTTGCGAAAATGTTGTGGTTATTACTACATTTTCCCTTGAGTGATGCCTTGAAAAAAGGTATTTGTAGCTTAACTTGATAAAAGAACAAACATCATGCCTTCGATTACGGTTGAACCGTGCACCTTTGCCTTGTTCGGCGCCCTCGGCGATCTGGCCCTGCGCAAGCTGTTTCCTGCCCTTTATCAGCTCGATGGCGCAGGCCTCTTGCACGAGGACACGCGAATTATCGCGCTGGCCCGTGAGCCTGGCAGCGAGCAGCAGCATTTGGCGTTCATCGCCTCCGAGCTGCGCCGCTACGTCGTCGCCAAAGAGCTGGACGAAGCCGTGGTCGAACGCTTTCTGGCCCGCCTGAGTTACCTGCACGTCGACTTCCTCAAGGCTGACGATTACGTCGCCCTGGCCGAAATGGCCGGCAGCGCCCAGCGAGTGATTGCCTACTTCGCGACACCGGCCGCCGTTTACGGCGCGATCTGCGAGAACCTGTCGAAGGTCGGTCTGACCGAAAACACCCGCGTGGTGCTGGAAAAACCGATTGGTTCGGATCTGGAATCCTCGCGCAAGGTTAACGACGCCGTGGCGCAGTTCTTCCCGGAGAACCGCACCTACCGCATCGACCACTACCTGGGCAAAGAAACCGTCCAGAACCTGATCGCCCTGCGTTTCGCCAACAGCCTGTTCGAAACCCAGTGGAACCAGAATTATATCTCCCACGTGGAAATCACCGTGGCCGAGAAAGTCGGGATCGAAGGTCGCTGGGGTTACTTCGACAAGGCCGGCCAGCTGCGGGACATGATCCAGAATCACCTGCTGCAACTGCTCTGCCTGATCGCCATGGACCCGCCGGCCGACCTGTCCGCCGACAGCATCCGTGACGAGAAAGTCAAAGTGCTCAAGGCGCTGGCGCCGATCAGCCCGGAAGGCCTGACCACTCAGGTCGTGCGCGGTCAGTACATCGCGGGTTACAGCGAAGGCAAATCGGTTCCCGGTTACCTGGAAGAGCCGAACTCCAACACCCAGAGCGACACCGAAACCTTCGTTGCGCTGCGTGCCGATATCCGCAACTGGCGTTGGGCCGGTGTGCCGTTTTACCTGCGTACCGGCAAGCGCATGCCGCAGAAGTTGTCGCAGATCGTCATCCACTTCAAGGAACCGTCCCACTACATCTTCGCTCCCGAGCAGCGCCTGCAAATCAGCAACAAGCTGATTATCCGCCTGCAACCGGACGAAGGCATTTCCTTGCGCGTGATGACTAAAGAACAAGGCCTGGACAAGGGCATGCAGCTGCGCAGCGGTCCGTTGCAGCTGAATTTTTCCGACACCTATCGCAGCGCACGGATTCCCGATGCCTACGAGCGGTTGTTGCTGGAAGTGATGCGCGGCAATCAGAACCTGTTTGTCCGTAAAGATGAAATCGAAGCCGCGTGGAAGTGGTGTGACCAGTTGATCGCCGGGTGGAAAAAATCCGGTGATGCGCCCAAGCCGTACGCGGCCGGGTCCTGGGGGCCGATGAGCTCCATTGCATTGATCACGCGGGATGGGAGGTCGTGGTATGGCGATATCTGAATTGAAACTGCCTCAGGGCGTCAGCGCCCATGAGTTCAAAAGCCCGGTGCTGCTGGCCGAAGGCCTGGCGCTGAATGTAGCCAAGCAACTGAGTGACGCGATCGACGCGCGCGGCACCGCGACCTTGGTGGTTTCCGGTGGACGCAGCCCGGTGGCGTTTTTCCAGCACCTGGCCAAGCAGACGCTGGACTGGTCCAAGGTTGTCGTCACCCTGGCCGACGAGCGCTGGGTGCCGGTAGAGCATGTCGACAGCAATGCCGGTCTGCTCAAGCGTTACCTGTTGCAAGGCCCGGCGGCCAAGGCTCAGTTCCTGAGTCTGTACAGCGCCACGGCCAACCTTGAACTGGCGGCCGAGCAGGCGGATCGCCTGCTCAAGGAATTACCGCCGATCGACGTGCTGATACTCGGCATGGGCGACGACGGACACACCGCCTCGCTGTTCCCCAACAGCCCGAACCTGGCCGATGCGTTGAAAGTCGACGGCAGCCGTCGCTGCTGGCCGATGCTGGCGCCGACCGTGCCGCATCAGCGCCTGACCATGAGCCGCGCGCTTCTGGCCTCGGCCAAGACCACCGTTCTATCGATTTCCGGTCAGTCCAAGCTGACCACCCTGAGTGCCGCATTGGCGGGTGACGATGTCGCCGCCATGCCGATTCGCGCGTTTCTGCAACCTACGTTAGAGATTTACTGGTGCCCATGAGCCAAGGAACAGCCGCTATGACAACCCCATCCCCGACCGTTTCCATGGCGGACAAAGTTGCCCTGATCGACAGCCTCTGCGCCAAGGCGCGGATCCTGCCGGTGATTACCATCGCTCGCGAGCAGGACATCCTGCCGCTGGCCGATGCCCTCGCGGCCGGTGGCCTGACAGCCCTGGAAGTGACCCTGCGTTCGCAGTTCGGCCTCAAGGCTATCCAGATTCTGCGCGAGCAACGCCCGGAACTGGTGACCGGTGCCGGTACTGTGCTGGATCGCAACATGCTGGCGGCTGCCGAAGCGGCCGGTTCGCAGTTCATCGTCACGCCGGGCATCACCCGTGACCTGCTGGAAGCCAGCGTCAACAGCCCGATTCCACTGTTGCCAGGCATCAGCAACGCCTCCGGCATCATGGAAGGCTACAGCCTGGGTTATCGCCGCTTCAAGTTGTTCCCTGCGGAAGTCAGCGGCGGCGTCGCGGCTATCAAAGCCCTTGGCGGCCCGTTTGGCGAAGTGAAATTCTGCCCGACTGGCGGCGTCAGCCCGGCCAACATCAAGAGCTACATGGCGTTGAAGAACGTGATGTGCGTGGGCGGTAGCTGGATGCTTGATCCCGAGTGGATCAAGAACGGCGACTGGGCCCGCATCCAGGAATGCACCGCCGAGGCACTGGCGCTGCTGGACTGATCGGCTTTTACCAAACACTTCGTTGTGTGTTCTACGGCTTTACGGTGCGCTTGGTCGGTGCACCGTTTTTTTTTGCCCGGTGAAAACCCTTTTGGCTGTCGACTCGCTCTTTGTAGCAGCTGCCGAGCCTGCGAGGCTGCGTTCGGCTGCGTAGCAGTCGTAAAACCAGAGATTGCGGTACGTCAGGCAGACCGCGTAAGCCGGATTCACGACTGCTACGCAGCCGAACGCAGCCTCGCAAGCTCGGCAGCTGCTACAGATCGACATCATGCGATACATAGTTACCGCATCTCGCTCCTCGGTCAGCGTTAACCTGCGTTCATCTTATGGAAGAGAGAACGTCATGGACGACAACACTCCGGTTTCACCCCAGCCAGCGGTTTACCTGCTTTCACCCGAACAGATCGCCGGTCCTTATTTCCGAAATCCGAAATTGATCAGAAGAAACATCAGCGAAGGCATGGACGGTATTCCCTTGGTGCTGAGGCTGACGATCGTCGATGCCATGACCGGTCAACCGGTGACTGACGCGTTGGTGGATATCTGGCATTGCAATGCACGCGGTGCGTATTCGGGCTGGAGCAAGGTCAATCCGGACAAGGAAGTCGACGTCGGCGACATAGGCTCGATCCCGCGCACCGACGACGACACTTACTTGCGTGGCGGGCAATTCACGGACAAGAACGGCATCGTGCGGTTTACCACGATCTATCCGGGGTTCTACGCCGGCCGTGCCCTGCACATTCATGTCGTGGTACGCATTATGGAAGGCAACAACTACCTGGAAGAGCGGCATGTTGCCTGGGTCGGTCAGCTCTACTTTCCCGAAGTGGCCTCGCGTTCGGTACTCAACGCCAGGGAGTACCGCGGTCGAGCCGTTTCGCCGCTGACCAACGATCAAGACTTTTTCTATGAAAACATGGGCGGCGAAGCTTCGACCTTGAACGTTCACACCCTGAGTCGAGACTCGAATAAAGACGGCTACTTCGGGCACACGACCATCGGCATCGACACATTCGCGGTGTCGACGCAGATCAAGCCCGAGGACTTCGACAAACACACCGTGTGACGTCAGCGCAGTTCGGTCAACGCCCGGGCCAGTAGATCCATGTCTGCACCCGTGGTGGTAAGCCCCGGGGTTATGCGAATGCACGGACCACTTGCGGCACCACTGCGCGCAACGGTAAACAGGTTGTAGTCCTTGAGCAGCCGCTCGACCATCGCCTGTTGATCGGCATGCCGGGTAAAGCGCATCGAAGTGATGCCGCAATACAGTCGCGGGTCGTCCGGGGTCATGACTTCGATCCCCGGCAACTCGCGTACCGCGCTCACCCAGCGGTTGCGCAGGTAATTGAGCCGAGCGCCCTTGGCGGCGGAACCGCCCATGGCCCGATGTTCCTCGAACACCAGCGGCAGGGTCAGCAGCGCCGGGATGTTGGGCGTGCTATACGGCGTGCGGGCGCGAATATCGGTAACGGGGAAATGCATCTCGCCCATGTCCGGGTCGATGTCGGCCAGGCGCTCGGGGGCGATGTAAATGAAGCCCAGAGTCAGCGGTGCACCGATCCATTTGTGCAGGTTGTAGCCAGCAAAGGCGATGCCCAGTTTATCGAGATTGAACTCGAGCTGGCCGAGCGCATGGGCGCCGTCGAGGATCACGTCGATGCCATGTTCTCTGGCTGCTGCGGCAATGGCCTGCACCGGCATCACCAGTCCGGTGCGATGGGTGACGTGGGTCAGCGCCATCAGTTTGAGTCGCGGATAACGCACGAAGGCTTCGCGGTAAGTGGCCAGCAAACTGTCGAAACTGGCGGGGTGCGAGTGTTCGATCTCGATCACCTCGACGCCGCGATGACGTGCCAGCCAGCGCATGGCACCTTTGACCGTGTCGTATTCCAGATCACACATCAGCACCTGATCGCCCGGCGTCAGACGGTTGTAGTTGCGGATCAGCGATTGCAGACCGTCCGAAGCGTTGCGGGTGAGGGCGACAGTGTCGGCGGATACGCCCATCAGCTCGGCGAGCTGTTTGCGAATCTCCAGGCTTTCGCCCTGTTCGAAGCGTTGCCGCACGTGCACCGAGTTGCTGCGGTTGATCAGTTCGATGTTGCGCTGATACTCCTCGACCACCGTGCGTGACATGCGCCCGAAGTATCCGTTTTCGAGGTTGACCGGGCCGGGTTCAACCGCGTATCGGTCGGCAAAGGTGTGCCAGAAGGCTTCATCACGGGCGCGGCGGGTGTTATCGGGCATGGACTACTCGGTCTGGAGAGAATCAGTGGCGCGGGGCAGGTTTGCCATGTTTGGCGCGCAGCGGTTCGAGCAGCTCCGACAGGCCGTTGTGATCGATTTCCTGCATCAAGGCCAACAAGCCGCCGAGTTCGCCGTGGGGGAAACCTTCCCGAGCGAACCAGTTCAGGTATTGGCCGGGGAGGTCGGCAATGATCCGGCCCTTGTATTTGCCGAAGGGCATTTCACGGGTAATCAACAGTTCGAGCTTTTCAGGGTTCATCAATCAGTCGTCTTGATTCAAACAGTCTGGAAAATACAGGCATTCTGCATGCAGGCCAAATGACAGATCATGCAAATAAAGCGGATACAGATTTCGGGTTAAACCATAAGTAATTGAAATATAAGAAATAACTTATCAATTCAAAGCTGGCATGCAGGATGCAACACCTATTGCATCTTTCATCAACCCGCGAGGAATTGAAAATGACCGACATGAATAAAGAAGCCATCTCTGTACTCAACGACCTGATTGAAACCAGTAAAGACGGTCAGGAAGGGTTCAAGACGTGCGCTGGAGACATCAAACACCCTGAACTCAAAGCCATTTTCGTACAGCGCTCGGCTGACTGCGCCAAGGCTGCTTCTGAATTGCAGACCGCTGTACGTTCCATGGGTGGCGATCCGGAAACCTCCACCAGTGTCAGCGGTGACCTGCACCGCCGTTGGGTCGACGTCAAAGCGATGTTCACCGGCAAGGATGAAGAGGCCGTGCTGAACGAAGCCGAACGGGGTGAAGACCATGCACTGAAGGCTTACAAAGAAGCCATCGAAAAAATCAACAAATACAACCTGGTGGGCATTCGCGACTTGGTTGAGCGTCAGTACCACGGCGTGCAACGCAACCACGATCAGGTAAAAGCCCTGCGTAACCAGGCGCGCGCACGCTCGTAAGCGTTCGTTGTCTGTCAAAAACGCCAGCCAGTCTGGCGTTTTTTTGTGTCTGGCGTTCAACGATGAAATTAGCCTTGTAGGAGCTGCCGAAGGCTGCGATCTTTTGATCTTGCTTTTCGGCGCCGTCAAAAGATCGCAGCCTTCGGCAGCTCCTACGTTAAATCGTCCTTTCAAGAGTCCATTACGTGCCAATCACCCTGCAGGCTTTGTTTGCGCCTGACCGCCGCGCCTTACAGTTCGCGATCAAAACCTTGATCGGCGGCGGCCTGGCGCTGTGGCTGGCATTGCGCTGGGGTCTGGAGCAACCGGCCTGGGCGTTGATGACGGCGTTCATCGTCGCCCAGCCCTTGTCCGGGATGGTGGTGCAGAAGGGCTTGGCGCGGTTGTTGGGGACTCTGGTCGGGACGATCATGTCAGTGGTGTTCATGGGGTTGTTTGCCCAGACGCCCTGGTTGTTTTTGTTGGCCTTGGCGTTGTGGCTGGGGTTGTGTACGGCGAGTTCGACCTTGCTGCGTAGCGCCTGGTCCTATTCGTTCGTGCTGGCGGGTTATACGGTGGCGATCATCGCGTTGCCGGCCATTACTCATCCGCTGACGGTGTTCGATCAAGCCGTGGCTCGCTGCACGGAAATCTGCTTGGGCATTCTTTGCGCCACCGCTGCCAGTGCGCTGCTCTGGCCGATGCGGGTCGAACGGCAACTGGCGGATCAGGCGCGGGCAGCGTGGCAAAGCGGTATGAACGCCGCGCGTGCGACCCTGGCCGGTGATGGTCAGGCGCGTAAAGGCTTGCTGGAAATCCTCGGGAGAATCGTCGCCGTCGATGCCCAGCGCGAGCATGCCTGGTTTGAAGGAAGCCTGGGGCGGCAACGAGCACGCGGGATCAGCGGCTTGAGCCAAAAGCTGTTGATGCTGCTGCGCATCGCCCGTTCGGCGCGTCGTCAGTGGAAGCAATTGGAACCCCAGGAAGCCGAGCAACTGTTGCCCTGGATGACCGAGGTTCAAGAGGCGCTCAACAGCTCGAATACCGCGACCCTGCAAGCGCTGCGTCCAAGCTTGCTCGACGCTTCCCACGACCTGCACATCAGCTCCGCACAGAGTTACTGCCTGGCCCGTTTCACCTTGTTGCTCGATACCGCCATGGCGGCCAGCGCCGCGTTGAACGCCGTTGAGGAGGGCAAGGAAACGGTCGATCCACCGAGAACCCTAACTCCGCACCGCGATCTGTCATTGGCGCTGATGTTCGGTGCCCGAAGTGCGTTGGCGTTTCTGGTGGTCTCGTGCTTCTGGTTGGCGACCGCTTGGCCCGCCGCCTCCGGCGCGCTGCTGTTGACGTGCGTGGTATGTAGTCTGTTTGCCAGCCGCGAGAATGGCGCTCAAATCGGCATGAGTTTTATGCGCGGGATATTCCTGGCAATTCCGGCTGCGTTTATCGTCGGGCAGATTCTGCTGCCGCAATGGAGTGGTTTTGCGTTGCTGTGCATGGGCATGGGCGTGCCGTTGTTCCTAGGCGCGCTGGGCATGGCCAAACCGCAGATCGGCGCCACGGCCACCTCATTTTGTCTGCACTTCATCGTGCTGGTCTCGCCGCTCAATGTGATGAAATTTGATGTCGCGACGTTCTTCAACAGCGCTCAATCCATCGTGGTCGGCGTCGGCGCCGCAGTGCTGGCGTTCCATTTGTTGATCCTGCGCAATCCGACGTGGCATGGCCGACGTTTGCTGGCGGCAACCCTCGACGATCTGGTGCGCCTGACCCGGCGCAATCTGCGCGGTGCCGAAAGCTGGTTTGGCGGGCGCATGGCCGACCGCTTGCTGCAATTGGCGCGACACTACCCCGAGTTGCCGGAACCGGCGCGTAGTCGCTGGGACGATGGCTTGCTCGGCCTGGACATCGGCGACGAATTGCTGCATTTGCGTTTGAGTCTGGCGGTGGTGCAGGCACCGGTCAGTGCGCCTCAGCGGCGTTATCTCGAACAGCTGGAAGAAATCCTCGAGCAAGGCCCGGCCGGCAGTCGCGCCGAGGCGTTGGCACAGCCAAGCGAAGAATTTCTGAAGACCTTGTACGCATTGCCCCCCAGCGATGCAGTGAAACTGGCCCAAGGTGCGGTGCTGCAATTGCAAAGCAGCTGGCGCGCCTGGTGCCGTCAACAGGAGCAAAGCCATGGGCTTGCGTGAGTGGTCGGTGGGTGGCGTGCTGCTCAGTCCGTTTCTGATTTATGTGCTGCTGGCGCTGCTCGTCACTGGAGCCTTGCGCATGCTCTTGCGCCTGACGCCGGTGGGCCGCTGGATCTGGCACGAAGCGTTGTTTGATTGCGCCTTGTACGTCTGTGTATTGACCTTGATCACCGTCGTCCTCGGACCTTTATAAGGAGTTGAAAATGCGTACACCGATACGTGTCGCGGTGACCTTGTGCCTGGTGGCGGCGGCGATTTTTGCCGGCTTCCATTTGTGGCAGTACTACATGCTCACGCCTTGGACTCGGGATGCGCGGATCCGCGCCGACGTGGTGGTGATCGCGCCGGACGTCTCGGGTTGGGTGCGTGAACTCAAGGCTTTTGATAACCAGCAGGTCAAGGCCGGCGATTTATTGCTGAGCATTGATCGCGACCGTTTCGAAGCGGCGTTGGAGAAAGCCCAGGCGGTGGTGCAGACCCGTCAGCAGCAACTCAATCTGCGCGAGCGCGAAGCCAGTCGCCGCGCTGCCCTCGGGCCGCAGGCAATCAGTGCCGAGCTACGCGAGAACGCGCAAATCAACGCCGGCATCGCCCGTGGCGAACTGCGCGAAGCCCAGGCGGAAGCCAAGGTTGCGGAACTCAACCTCGCCCGTAGTCAGGTCCATGCGCCGCGCAATGGTCACATCACCAACCTGCGTCTGGCTGAAGGGAACTACGTGAATGCCGGGCAATCGGTGATGGCGTTGATCGACGATTCGACTTTCTATGTGCAGGCGTATTTCGAAGAAACCAAGCTGCCACGGATTCGTGTTGGCGATCCGGTGAAGGTCTGGTTGATGAGTGCGGGGGAGGCGTTGCAGGGGCATGTGGAAAGCATCAGTCGCGGGATTACCGATCGCAATACCACGCCGGATGGGCAGTTGCTGGCAGAGGTCGAGCCGACGTTTAACTGGGTGAGGCTGGCTCAGCGGATTCCGGTACGGATCAAGATTGATAAGTTGCCGGAAGGGATGAATTTGAGCTCGGGGATGACGGCGAGTGTGCAGGTGCAGGAAGGGCCGTAAGATCAAAAGATCGCAGCCTCGTTTCACTCGACAGCTCCTACAGGTATATGGCAAACCCTGTAGGAGCTGTCGAGTGAAACGAGGCTGCGATCTTGTGAGGCAATCAGCCGATGCTGATTGCCGGCAGCTTAGGCAACGTCACCGTCTGCTGCTTACGCGGCGCCAGAATCTCCGCCTCGCCATCCACTACCAATTCATCGCGCTGGTTAAACACGCGAGTGGCAATCCGCACACGAAACTTCGGCAGCTTCTCGAGAATCTCCAGACGCACGGTCAGCGTGTCGCCAATTTTCACCGGCTTCTGAAAGCTCATTTGCTGACCGATATAAATAGTCCCCGGCCCAGGCAACTCGCAGGCAACGGCAGCGCTGATCAGCGCACCGCTGAACATGCCGTGAGCAATGCGCTCCTTGAACATGGTGCCGGCGGCGAATTCAGCGTCCAGGTGCACCGGGTTGTGATCGCCGGACATCGCGGCGAACAACTGAATGTCGCGCTCTTCGACCGTCTTGCTGTAGCTGGCGGTCTGGCCGACTTCAAGGGCCTCGTAAGGGGTGTTGGTAACCTGGGTCATCTGTTTCAATTCCTGTCACGAATAAATAAATTCAAAAAAACTATTCCGATCTGGGTGGCCGACGGTGGCTCAGCGCCTGGGCGATCCAGCTCAACACGTCATTGATCACTTCATCGCGGTTGCTCTCGTTGAACAGTTCATGCCGTGCCTGCGGGTAAATAGTCAGTTGCAGGCTCTGGCTGCCGGCAGCGCGCAGCGCATGGGCCAGATCTTTCAGACGCTTGCCTTCGCTCACCGGATCACATTCACCGCCGATGACCAGCAACGGTAGGCCCGGATCAATCTGAGCGAGATTGGACGCTTTGCTGATTTGCTGCAACCCACCGAGCAAATCGATCCACAGCTGATTGGTGCAGCGAAAGCCGCAGAGCGGGTCGTTGGCGTACAGGTCGACCTCCGCCGGGTCGCGGCTGAGCCAGTCGAACTGCGTGCGTACCGGTTTGAATTTCTTGTTGAACGAACCGAACGACAGCCATTCGATCAGCGCGCTGTGACCCTTCGGGCCCTGACGCAAACGTTCTAACCGCGCAATCTGCCGCGCCGCGCGATAGAGCGCCACCGGTTGGAAGTTCGACCCGCTGAGAACGGCCCCGTGCAGGCTGGCGCTGTGGTGCAGCAGATAAGCCTGGGCGATGTAGCTGCCCATGCTGTGACCGAGCAACACAATCGGCATTCCCGGATGTTGTTGGCCGATGTGCTGGTTGAGGCTCGCCAGGTCGCCGACCACCTTGCACCAACCGTCATCGTCGGCGAAATGGCCGAGTGTCCCGTTTTCGGCAGTTTTGCCATGTCCACGCAGGTCCGGCGCATACACACCGTAGCCCTGATCACAGAGTTTTTCCGCCAGACGCGCGTAGCGGCCACTGTGTTCCGCCATGCCGTGGGCCAGCAGGATCACTGCTTTTAAAGGTGCGGCGGGCAGCCACTGGTTGACGAAGAGGCGGCTGCGGTCACTCGCGGCCAGCCAGAAAGTGTCGTGGATCATGGCGGTTCCTTTGCGTAGGGCTGCATGTGGCATGGGCGTCGTTGCATTGTATAGCGCATCCAAAGCGTGCCGTCTGATCAGGCCACGCCACGGCAGCAAGATTCACACGATCAATGTCGACCGTGCGCATATTTGCCTGATTCGCCATAGCTGCTAGTGTCCGTGAAGCCCCGCTTTTTCGCTCTTTGTTTTGAAGAAGGACAGAAAAGCGGCCCCGGATAGGTTCAGGTAAAGAGGACAAGAACAATGCAACCTGATTTCTGGAATGACAAACGCCCGGCCGGCGTGCCCCTGGACATCGATCAAGGGGCCTATAAGTCGGTGATCGAAGTGTTCGAGCGTTCCTGCAAGAAATTTGCTGACCGCCCGGCATTCAGCAACATGGGCGTCACCCTGACCTACGCCGAACTGGAACGCTACAGCGCAGCGTTCGCCGGTTACCTGCAAGCCCACACCGACCTGGTGCCGGGGGATCGCATTGCGGTGCAGATGCCCAACGTCCTGCATTACCCGATTGCCGTGTTCGGCGCCTTGCGCGCCGGGCTGATCGTGGTCAACACCAACCCGCTGTACACCGCGCGGGAGATGCGTCATCAGTTCAAGGACTCCGGTGCCCGGGCGCTGGTCTACCTGAACATGTTCGGGCAGAAAGTCCAGGAAGTGCTGCCCGACACCGACATCCAGTACCTGATCGAAGCAAAAATGGGCGACCTGATGCCCGCCGCCAAGGGCTGGCTGGTCAATACCCTGGTGAGCAAGGTCAAGAAGATGGTCCCGGCGTATTCCTTGCCGCAGGCCACTTCCTTCAAGAGCGCGCTGCGTCTGGGCCGGGGCCTGGGCATCAAGCCGCTGAACGTCGGGCTCGACGACATCGCCGTGCTGCAATACACCGGCGGTACCACCGGCCTGGCCAAGGGCGCGATGCTGACCCACGGCAACCTGGTGGCCAACATGCAGCAAGTGCGGGCGTGCCTGGAGCAGTTCGGCAATGACGGCCAGCCGCTGTTGCGCGAAGGGCAAGAGGTCATGGTCGCGCCGCTGCCGCTGTACCACATCTATGCCTTCACCGCGAATTGCATGTGCATGATGGTTTCGGGCAACCACAACGTGCTGATCACCAATCCGCGGGACATCAAGGGCTTCATCAAGGAGCTGAAGAATTGGCGCTTCTCGGCGTTGCTGGGACTCAACACGCTGTTCGTCGCGCTGATGGACCACCCGGATTTCAAGACCCTGGATTTCTCCAGCCTCAAACTCACCAACTCCGGCGGTACTGCGCTGGTCAAGGCCACCGCCGAGCGCTGGGAACAGCTCACCGGTTGTCGCATCACCGAAGGTTACGGCCTGACCGAAACCTCGCCGGTGGCCTGCACCAACCCGTACGGCGACAAGTCGCGGCTCGGCACGGTAGGCCTGCCGGTGCCAGGCACCACGCTGAAAATCATCAACGATGAAGGCGTCGAGCAGGCGCTGGGCGAGCGCGGCGAACTGTGCATCAAGGGCCCGCAGATCATGAAGGGCTACTGGCAGAAACCCGAAGCCACCGCCGAAGTGCTGGATGCCGAGGGCTGGTTCAAGTCCGGTGACATCGCGGTGATCGACCCGGACGGTTTTGTGCGCATCGTCGATCGCAAGAAAGACATGATCATCGTCTCGGGTTTCAACGTGTACCCGAACGAGATCGAAGACGTGGTGATGGCTCATCCGAAAGTCGCCAACTGTGCGGTGATCGGGGTGCCGGACGAGCGTTCGGGGGAGGCGGTGAAGCTGTTTGTGGTGGCCCGTGAAACGGGTGTCAGCCTTGAAGAGCTGAAGGCCTACTGCAAGGAAAACTTCACGGCGTACAAAGTGCCCAAGCACATCGTCTTGCGTGAGTCGTTACCGATGACGCCGGTGGGCAAGATCTTGCGGCGGGAGTTGCGTGATATCGCCTGATCGTTGAATGGCCGCGCTTCGCGCGGATCGCGAGCAGGCTCGCTCCCACAAGGTCATCGGTGATCCTGTGGGAGCGAGCCTGCTCGCGAATTTTTTTGGATAAGCCCCGGTTTTAAAGGCTTTCAGAGTATTATAGGTTTTTTGCTCTAAAATGACTGCTTGCTATTCTTGAGTCATTAAAGTGACTGTAGAGGCGGCTTTTGGCTCTAGTCGCCCTCTGGCAAAGCTGCTACTCTCGGCGCGCTTTGTGACATCTCGGCCTCTATAAAAAGCCAGACTCACCAACAAATTAAATAAAAAACACACACCAATAATAATCGCATCAAATGCGGTGATGAATTCGCGTTGCTGAGGAGTGGGCTTCCATGATCGAAGACTTTTGGAAGGATAAGTACCCTGCCGGGATTGCTGCCGACATCAATCCAGACGAGTATCCGAATATTCAGGCGGTGTTGAAGCAGTCCTGCCAACGCTTTGCCGACAAACCGGCATTCAGCAACCTGGGCAAGACAATCACCTACGGTGAACTGTACGAATTGTCCGGTGCCTTTGCCGCTTACCTGCAACAGCATACCGACTTGCAGCCGGGCGATCGAATCGCCGTGCAGCTGCCCAACGTGTTGCAGTACCCGGTCGCCGTCTTCGGTGCCATCCGCGCCGGGCTGATCGTGGTCAATACCAACCCGCTGTACACCGCGCGGGAAATGGAACACCAATTCAACGACTCCGGTGCCAAAGCCCTGGTCTGCCTGGCCAACATGGCGCACCTGGCCCAGATCGTCGTGCCGAAAACCGGCGTCAAGCACGTGATCGTCACCGAAGTGGCCGACCTGCTGCCGCCGCTCAAGCGTCTGCTGGTCAACAGCGTCATCAAGTACGTGAAGAAGATGGTCCCGGCGTATCACTTGCCCAAGGCCATCAAGTTCAACGATGTCCTGAGCAAGGGGCACGGCCAGCCAGTGGCTGAAGCCAACCCGGCCAGCGGCGACGTTGCCGTGCTGCAATACACCGGCGGCACCACCGGCGTGGCCAAGGGCGCGATGCTGACCCACCGCAACCTGGTGGCGAACATGCTGCAGTGCAAGGCGTTGATGGGTTCCAACCTTCATGAAGGCTGCGAGATCCTGATCACGCCGCTGCCGCTGTACCACATCTATGCCTTCACCTTTCATTGCATGGCGATGATGCTGATCGGCAACCACAACATCCTGATCAGCAACCCGCGCGATTTGACGGCGATGGTCAAGGAACTGTCGAAGTGGAAGTTCAGCGGTTTTGTCGGTCTCAATACGTTGTTTGTGGCCCTGTGCAATAACGAAGGCTTCCGCAAGCTGGACTTCTCGGCGCTGAAAGTCACCCTGTCCGGTGGCATGGCCCTGCAACTGGCCGCGGCCGAGCGCTGGAAAGCGGTCACCGGTTGCGCCATCTGCGAAGGTTACGGCATGACCGAAACCAGCCCGGTGGCCACCGTGAACCCGATTCAGAACATCCAGATCGGCACCATCGGTATTCCGGTTCCGTCGACCCTGTGCAAAATCATCGACGATGCCGGCGTTGAACAGCCGTTAGGCGCAATCGGCGAGCTGTGTGTGAAAGGTCCGCAAGTCATGAAGGGCTACTGGCAGCGTCAGGACGCCACCGACGAAATGCTCGACAGCGAAGGCTGGTTGAAGACCGGTGACATCGCGTTGATCCAGCCTGACGGTTACATGCGCATCGTCGATCGCAAGAAAGACATGATCCTGGTCTCCGGTTTCAACGTGTACCCGAACGAACTGGAAGACGTGCTGGCGACCCTGCCGGGCGTGCTGCAATGCGCAGCCATCGGCGTGCCGGACGAGAAGTCGGGCGAGGCGATCAAGATCTTCATCGTCGCCAAACCGGGCGTGACCCTGACCAAGGAACAGGTGATGGAGCACATGCGCGCCAACGTCACCGGCTACAAGGTTCCGCGCTCCGTGGAGTTCCGCGACGCGCTGCCGACCACCAACGTCGGCAAGATCCTGCGCCGCGAGTTGCGCGACGAAGAGCTGAAGAAGCTCGGCGTCAAGAAGGTAAGCGCGTAACAAACAAAAGCCCCGCAAATGCGGGGCTTTTTGTTGAAGATCAAAAGATCGTCCGCTTCGGCAGCTCCTACAGGGTGTACATCAATCCCATGTAGGAGCTGCCGAAGGTTCGGGCCGCGTTCGGACGATCTTTTGCTTTTAAAGGCGGAACTGCGCGAAATTGACGTTGGTACCCGCCGGGCGCATGTCCTGGAGGTACGAGTCCTTGTCGGCGCTCAGTTCCAGGCTCAGGGCCGCTTTGCGTTTACCTTCGTTGCGCACCACCAGACCTTCGAGCTTCTCGCGCAGGAACACCGTCGGCACTTTCAGGTGCAGCAGTTCGTCGGTATCCGGGGTGTGCATCAGCAGGTGAACCCATTCGTACTGACCAACGGCCAGACGCGCGACCGGAATATCAAACCACCAGATGTTGCGGTTGCGGTTCAATTCGGTGAAATGGCAGTTGTTGACGCCAAGCACAGCACCGCCAAGTTCCTGGTTTCTGCGGGCAATGGCCTGCTTTTTATCGAGTTTCATAACATTCCTACGGGATTGGATCTTCAGCGCCATGGCCTGAATACGTTGCGCATTCTCGGGGGTTGGTCGGCAAACATAAAGCCCAACCTGCACTGAACGATGAAATGTCACCGTGAAAATAAATGAAACTCCGTGCAAACGCCTCCGGTCAATTCTTGTGTAACGACTTTTTCCGTTGAATGTTCACAGGAGAAACACCATGAGCAGCACTGGCGATAAAGCAAAAGGCTTGGCCAACGAAGCAGTCGGCAACGTCAAACAAGGCGTCGGCAAGGCAACCGGCAACGACAAAATGCGCACCGAAGGCGCGGTGCAGGAAAGGAAAGGCGAAGCCCAGCAAGCGGTTGGCAAAGCCAAAGACGCGATCAAGAAAGGCATCGATAAGGCGTGATCCGGCCTTTGACGAGCAACAGAAACGGCCATCCACGGATGGCCGTTTTTGTGTCAGCCTGAACTTGCACAAGGAAATTGTTTCAAACTCGCCAAGTAGGCTACTTTGATGTAGAAAACGGCCCCTGAGTCGCCACGACTTCAACCTTTTTTGCGGCGAAAGGAGACGCTAATGTTTTTCCCTCACATGAAAGGTCAGCGCCTGCACCGTGTCATGGTGCGCACGATCACCGAGTTCGTCGACGACGAGATGTCGACCTATGCCTCGGCGTTGGCCTATCAGATGCTGTTCTCGCTGTTTCCCTTCATTCTGTTTCTGATCGCCCTGATCGGTTTCCTGCACCTGCCGGACTTCTTCTCCTGGCTGCGCCTGCAATCGGAACTGGTCCTGCCGCCCCAGGCGCTGGAACAGGTGAACCCGGTCATCGACCAGCTCCAGCAATCCGAGGGTGGTTTGCTGTCGATCGGTATCGTGATTGCCCTGTGGACCGCGTCTGCGGGTGTGCGGCTGATGATGAGCGCGATGAACGCCGCCTACGACGTAGTCGAAGGCCGGCCGGCGTGGAAGCGTTTCCCGCTGTCGATTTTCTACACCATCGGCATCGCCGGCATGCTGCTGGTGGCCGCTGCGCTGATGGTGCTCGGGCCGCAGGTGATGGGCTGGATCGCCTCGCAAGTCGGCCTTGAAGAATTCATCGTGACCCTCTGGACCATCGTGCGCTGGCCGGTGGTCGTGATTCTGTTGATGATGGCGGTGGCGCTGATTTACTACGTCATGCCCGACGTCAAACAGGAGTTTCGTTTCATCACCCCTGGCTCGGTGCTGGCGGTGGTGGTGTGGATCATCGCGTCGCTGGGTTTCGGCCTGTACGTCAAGACGTTCGCCAACTACAACGCCATGTATGGCAGTATCGGCGCGATCATCGTGCTGTTGCTGTACTTCTACATTTCCGCCGCAGTGCTGTTGCTCGGCGCGGAGATGAATGCCGTGATCGAACACATGTCCACCGAGGGCAAGGACCCTGGCGAAAAGGTCCCCGGCGAGCATGACCACGAACCCAAACAACATGTTTCGGGACTGGGTCGGGACCACTCGATCAAGCCGACCACTGACGAAGTCATCAAATGATCCGTGAAATTCTGAAAATGGGCGACGAGCGCCTGCTGCGCATTGCCCCGCCGGTCCCGGCCGAAATGTTCGACAGCCCGGAGCTGTGGCAACTGATCGACGACATGTTCCAGACCATGGAAAGCGTCGGCGGCGTTGGCCTGGCTGCGCCGCAGATCGGCGTCGACCTGCAACTGGTGATCTTCGGTTTCGAGCACAGCGAACGCTATCCGGACGCCGAAGCCGTGCCGCAGACGATTCTGATCAACCCGTTGATCACGCCGTTGAGCCCGACGCTGGAAGAGGGTTTCGAAGGCTGCCTGTCGGTGCCCGGCCTGCGTGGCGCGGTGGATCGCTATCAGCACATTCGTTACGAAGGTTTCGATCCCAAAGGGCAGCCGATTGTGCGCATCGCCGAGGGATTCCATGCGCGAGTGGTACAGCATGAATGCGATCACCTGATCGGCCGGTTGTACCCGTCGCGCATCAGTGACTTCAGCAAGTTCGGGTTTACCGACGTGATGTTTCCGGATCTCGATCCTAACGCCGACGACTGATCCGAAAACACCACAAACCCCTGTGGGAGCGAGCCTGCTCGCGAAAGCGGTGGGTCATTCAACGATGATGTCGAATGACACGCCGCCTTCGCGAGCAGGCTCGCTCCCACAAGTCGAACTCACCAACGGTTCCAGGCCCATGGCGATCATCGGTTTGCTGCGCGCGTAGCGGCTCAAGCGTTCGGTCATGGCGTAAGGCATTTGCGGATCAAAGGAAAACCCTCGGCGTTCATAAAAGCCCCGCAAGTCGGGGTGGCAGAACAGCCAGACCGGTTGGTCGAGACCGCGCACCGCCTCGGCGATCAGCGCCGCAGCGATGCCCTGTTCACGGCAGGCCGGATCGACAAACAAACCCGTCAGCCAATGCCCGTCCGCCACCGGTCGCAAACACAGCGCCCCAATGATCTCCTCGCGCCTGGCCACCCAGAGTTGAGCGTCGCGGACCGCTTTCATCGACGATTGGTGAGCGCGATAAAACTTGTTCATCAAGGGCCATAAAGGCTCGGCGAGCAAGGTGTACTGGGTGTTGGGCATGGTCTTCGACTGTCGGTGCGCAAAGCGGGCGATTATAAAAGAACGCGAGAGCAGCGATAGGTGTATACCTGATCTCACATCCCGTATGAGTGGAGTACGTATCATGGCCAAAGGCATGGATTCAAAAAAAGCGGCAAAGAAAAAACCGGCAAAAACCGCCGATGAAAAGCGCGCGGACAAGAAGGCCAAGAAGGTGGATGTGTTCGGTCATTGATCCCGTGACAAGGGAGCCCGGCCTCGGGCTCCCGCTGCTTCTGACGAAATAACCAAATAATCTGCAAGAAAACCCTGCGCCATTGCACAGAAGGGGACTGGTCCCCGATCTGAGCAACGCCATGCCCCATTACTTCGATACTGCCCACCGAGAAGAAATCGAAACCCTGCACCAACGCCTGACCGCTCGCACCGAGTGGCCGACCTGGCTGTTGCTGGTCGGCGTGTACGCTGGTTGGTTCAGCATTGTTTTGGGGAGCCATCGGTTGGGCCTGTGGTGGAGCACTGTGCTGTTGATTCCGCTGGTGGTGCTCTGGTTATCGGTGCAGCACGAATTGCTTCACGGGCATCCGACCCGTTGGACATTGCTCAATAAAGTCCTCGGCTACGCGCCGTTCGCCGTCTGGTATCCCTACACCCTGTATCGCGACAGCCATTTGTTGCATCACCGCGACGAAGACCTGACCCTCCCGCGTCGCGATCCGGAAAGCCGTTACCTGAGCGCCGAGCAGTGGCAGGGCAGTTCACTGTTCGAACAAGGCCTGCACTGGCTGAACAAAACCGTGCTCGGGCGCTTCGCCCTCGGTGCGCCGCTGGCCTTGCTGGCGCTGGCCCGGGAGGAACTGCAACGTCTAAAAGCAGGTGAGCGGCAGGCCTGGTTGATGTGGCTGACCCACGGCACGTTGACCCTGCTGATGTTGCTGTTTATCGCCCACTACAGCGTGCTGCCGGTGTGGCATTACCTGTTACTGATCAGCGTGCCGGCGCTATCGATTGCGATGATTCGCTCCTACTATGAACACCGTCCCCACGCCGAGCCCGAGCAAAGGACGGTCATCAATGAAGCCGCCTGGCCGTGGCGCTGGCTGTTCCTCAACCTCAATCTGCACCTGGTGCATCACGATTTGCCGGGGCTGCCCTGGTACGACTTGCCCCGCGCCTACCGCGCGCGTCGCGAGCAATGGCTGGCGCGCAGCGGCGGGTTTCTGGTGCAGGGTTATGGCCAGTTGTGGCGGGAGAATGGAGTGAAAGCCATCGATAGCCCGCGACATCCATTCCACTGAGGCATGACCACCACAGAACCCTGTGGGAGCGGGCTTGTCGGATCGCCGCACCGCCGCGAAGGGGCCGGCACATCCAACATCATTGTTGTCAGGCCGATTGCATTCGCGGGCAAGCCCGCTCCCACAGGGAATTTCGTTGCCGGGAAATTTTTGATGACACAACACTTCGCTGAATTACTGATGTACGTCGCCCCCGAGCCGATCCGCGAGGCCAACGAGCGCTGGCTGACGCGAATGCTCGAGCGACTGGGTGCCACCCGCCGCAACGCCGAGGGCCTTTCGCTGATGGACCTCTGGCTGTCCCCGCACTTGCTGCTGACCCAAACCTGCGGCTACCCGCTGATGACCGCGTTGCGCGGTCGGGTCCGGGTCATCGGTCGTCCTCGCTATGAACTGCCGGACAGCAACGGCGGCAACCATTGCAGCCTGTTGCTGAGTCGCGCCGATGATCCACGGCGCAGCCTGCCGGCCTTTCGCGACAGTCGTGGGGTGATCAATGGCGAAGACTCCAACAGCGGCATGAACCTGTTGCGTCACCGACTGGCGCCGTTGCATCGAGAGGGGCAGTTCTTCGCCAGTGTCGGTATCAGCGGCAGCCACCGAGAAAGCCTGCGCGGGTTGCGTGAAGAAACAGCGGACCTGGCAGCCATCGACAGCGTCACCTTTGCCTATCTGGCGCAGCACGCCGAAGAAGAAGTGACCGGCCTGCGGGTCATCGCGCGAAGTGCGTTCAGTCCGACCTTGCCGTTCATCACCGCCGCGACCGTCACCGATGAACAGGCCGAGGCGCTGCGGCAGGCGATGAACACGACGTTGCAGGCATTGCCCGAAGTCAGGGAAATCCTCGGTCTGCAAGAGGTATTGCCGGCCGGCGAAAGCGACTATCAGATTGTGCTCGACTATCAGCAAGAGGCTGAAGCGCTGGGATATGGGCGATTGCGGTAGGGGGGGTGAAAAGATCGCAGCCTCGTTTCACTCGACAGCTCCTACAGATGTACACCGATTTCCTGTAGCAGCTGTCGAGTGAAACGAGGCTGCGATCTTTTGATGTTTAATTCTAAAATAGAATATAAAAATGCTTTTTAAGTATTATTAATGAATAAGGCTCCTTGCTAGGATCGCGTCACCGGATCACCGGACATTCAGCGACCCCTAACCCTTGGAGCCTCTATGTCCGGCACCGACCTTTCCCATCGCAACGACGTGGGCGGATTGTTCCGCGCGCATTACCCCTGGCTGTGCGCTCGGTTGCGTCGGCACCTGGGCGCCAGTTCCAGCGTCGAAGACATCGCTGCCGAAACCTTTTTACAGCTACTCGAATCGCCGGGGCTGACCCCGATCCGCGAGCCTCGTGCCTTGCTCACCACCATTGCCCAGCGGTTGATCTATCAGCTCTGGCGCCGCCGTGACCTGGAACGCCAACACCTCGATCAGTTGCAACAGCTCGATCAGCAGCAAGCGATCTCGCCCGAAGAACGGGTGCAATTGACCCAGGTGTTGCATGGCCTGGATCGCACGCTTGAACGCTTGCCTGGCAAGGTTCGCGCAACCTTCCTGTTGTCGCGAATCGACGGCCTGACCTATCCGCAAATCGCTGCCGAACTGGGCATTTCTCAACGCTCGGTCAGCGTTTACATGACTCGTACCCAAGCCCTGTGCGCCCGGCACAGCGCCAACCAACCCTTGAATTCCCTGACCCGGAGGTCCGCATGAGATCACTCATAACCCTGCTCGGCAGTTCACTGCTGGCCCTGAGCCTTGTGGCTACCCACGTTCCCGCGGCGGAGAAAACCGCGCCGATCCACTTCGGCGACATCACCTGGGAAAGCGGCAGCCTCATCACCGAAATCCTGCGATTGATTGTCGAGAAAGGTTACGGCTACCCGACCGATACCTTGCCGGGCAGCACCGTCAGCCTCGAAGCGGCGTTGGCCAGGAACGATATTCAAGTGATCGGCGAAGAGTGGGCCGGGCGCAGTCCGGCGTGGGTCAAAGCCGCCTCGGAAGGCAAAGTGTTTGGGCTGGGTGACACGGTCAAGGGCGCCACCGAAGGCTGGTGGGTGCCCGAATACGTGATCAAGGGCGATCCCGAGCGCGGCATCAAACCCCTGGCCCCGGAGCTGAAATCCGTCGCTGATCTGGCGCGTTACAAAGATGTGTTCCGCGACCCGGAAGACCCAAGCCGTGGACGCTTCCTCAACAGCCCGACTGGCTGGACCTCGGAGATCGTCAACAGTCAGAAACTCAAGGCCTATGACCTGACCGGCAGCTTCGTCAACTTCCGCACGGGTTCTGGCGCTGCACTGGATGCCGAGGTGGCTTCGTCGATCCGTCGTGGTAAACCGGTGCTGTTCTACTGCTGGTCGCCGACGCCGCTGTTGGGGCGCTTCAAACTGGTGAAACTCGACGAACCGGCCTTCGACGCCGAAGCCTGGAAGACCCTGGCCGACGCCAACAACCCGAATCCAAAAGGCACGCGGTCGATGCCGGCAAGCCTGGCGATTGGGGTGTCCGCGTCGTTCAAGGCGCAGTACCCGGATTTGGTGGCGTTCTTCGAAAAGGTCGACCTGCCAATCGATCTGCTGAACCAGACGCTCGGCCAGATGAGCGAAAAGCGCCTGCAACCGCGTCAGGTGGCCGAAGCGTTTTTGCGTGATCAGCCGCAGATCTGGAAGGGTTGGGTGCCGGGGGAAGTGGCCACTAAGGTGAGTGCGAGTTTGTAAATTTGAGTGCCTGGAAAATAGCCATTGAGGCCTACACCGACTCCGCGGCCAACGCCGCCTTCACGGCTGGCCGCTGATCAACCCTCGTCTGAAACCGCGCCAACGCCGGCCACTCATTCAAATCGATGGCAAACAGGTGCGACCAGCGCAACACCGTAAACAAATACGCATCAGCAATGCTGAACCCGTCAGCCAGCAAATAATCCTGGCGCTCCAGCGTCTGACACAACACAGCAAACCGCTTGAACAGTTTCTCTTTGATGAGCGCTTTGATCTCATCCGGGAACTGCGAACTGAACAGTCCGCCCAGCCCGCCATGAATCTCTGTCGAAACGAAATTCAGCCATTCCTGCAACCGTACCCGCTCGAACGTCCCGCTCAAGGGTGCCAGGTTCGCGTCGGGGCGCAGGTCTGCCAGGTATTGCAGGATTGCCGGGCCTTCGGTCAGCACTTGGCCATTGTCCAGTTGCAATGCCGCGACGTAACCCTTGGGGTTGATGGCGAGGAAGTCCTCGTCGTTGGCGGTTCGCTTGGTGGTGTTGTCGACGCGGATCAATTCGAACGACAGATCCAGTTCGCGCAGCACGATATGCGGCGCGAGCGAGCAGGCGTGTGGGGCGTAATACAACTTCATTGGCAGGGCTCTGGCTGGGGATTTGCGCCAGTGTCATAGTGCGCGGCACCTTCGGTAAAATTAATCTTTCAGAAAACCGCCATAAGGAAAGCTACTGCCATGATGAATCTGATGCATTGGCGAATGGTGGTGGCAGTGGCTGACATGGGCAACATTACCCGGGCTGCCGAGCGGGTCGGCATGACCCAGTCCGGTGCCAGCCAGGCCTTGGCGTTGATTGAAGAAACCCTGGGCGTTCAGCTGTTCAGTCGGGAGAGTCGCCAGACCTTGCCGACGGCAATCGGCCTGTCTGTGATCGAACACGCGAGAACGATGCTGGGTGTTCTGGAAACCATTCGCAGCACTGTCGATTCCACCAAAGACATTCAGCGCGGGACGATTCGCCTGGCCAGTTTTCCCATGGTGTTGGCGGCTTTCCTGCCGCCGCTGTTGCGTCAGTTCAACCGGCTTTATCCCGGCATTCAGGTGGTCGCGCTGGAGGTCAGCGACGATGAAGTGGAAACGCTGCTCGGCGCCGGGCTGGTGGATGTCGGCGTGGTGTTGAACCCGGCGCCCGAGCGCAATGCCGGTCGCCTGGGGCGTGATGCCTGGATGGCGGTGGTGCCTGGCGGCCATCCCTTGGCTCGCCGTTCCAATGAAGAAGGCGTCTCCCTGGCGGAGTTGGCGGAGCGACCTTTTGTACTGGCCACGGGCGGTTGCTCGACCAACGCTCGCAGCCTGGCGGAAGATGCCGGGCTGCAACTGCTTGATGTTCGGGTAGAGGTCCGTGAATGGAGCAGTGCGTTCACCCTGGTACGGGAAAACATCGGCGTGACGCTGGTGCCGGAGATGACACTGCCGAGCCAACTTCAGGGTCTGCGGGTGGTGCCGGTCAAACCGCGTATCGATCGCGAATTTGCCTTGGTGGTCGCTGCGAACAAGCCACCCTCGGCGGCAGTGCAGGCGTTGATGAGTCTGCTTGCCGAGAAATGACTCATACCGATGCTGAACCGATTTTGTCCTCAATACTGGCCGACTAGTGGCCTTGCTTACCTTCCTCGCCTGTCTATGCTGACTCCTAACTAACTATGTCGACCGCCATGTGAAGGCCGTCATACACGTTAAAAGTGTGCGCAACCCAAGGCGCCGACTCTGAACAATACGGAGCTGTCCGGTCAATGGAATGTCTTATCAGATCGTTAGGGCTGGCCCGATTCCGGGCTATCGAGAGAAGGATGTCTTGATAAGAGCGTTGCAGCATGGACTCTCCGATTAAACATCATTGATCACCTGACCAAGTCCTTCCTGTGGAGGGATGCGTGTGCCTGTTCCTTGGAACGTAGTGGTGGAGCTGTTGAAAGACCAAAGAACTTTCATCAAACAAAAGACCGCGCTGAAGGTGATACAACTATGTTTAACCGACGTCACAAGACCGACCTGCTGGAAATCGAACGATTCAGTTGCGCGCTGACCGAGGCTAACGCGAAGTTGGCCGCAGTCAGCCGCTCGATGGCGATGATTGAGTTCACCCCTGAGGGGATCGTGCTCGATGCCAACGACAACTTTTGCAGTGCCATGGGATACAGCGCCGAAGAAGTGCGCGGTAAACATCACCGGATCTTTTGCGAAGAAGCGTTATACCGAAGCGAAGCCTACGCCAAGTTGTGGCGTGACCTGGCCCGTGGCGAACCGGTGAGCGGGACCTTTTTACGCTTGAACAGGAGCGGCAAGGAGATCTGGCTCGAAGCCAGCTATATGCCGGTGTTCGGCGCTGATCGTCAGGTCCGGAGTGTGATCAAAGTCGCCACTGACATCTCAGCGAGGATCTACAAGGAGCACGAAAACGAGAGCATGCTTGCGGCGATCGGTCGTTCCATGGCCGTGATCGAATTCACCCCGGATGGCAAGGTCATCACGGCCAACGACAACTTCTTGAAGACGATGCATTACTCGCTCAACGAAGTGGTTGGCCAGCACCACAGTTTGTTTTGTCATCGTGCCGACGCCGAATCTCAGGCCTACAAAGCGTTCTGGGCCTCGCTCAATCGCGGCGAATATCACTCGCACCGTTTCGAGCGCAAAGATAAGCACGGTCATACGGTTTTCCTGGAGGCCTCCTACAACCCGCTGTTCGACACCAAGGGTCGATTGTACAAAGTGGTCAAGTTCGCCAGCGATATCACCCAGCAAGTCACTACCCTGCAAACCGCCGCGGAATCGGCCCACAGCACCTCTGTTCAAAACGACGCCTGCGCGCAGAAAGGTTCTCAGGTGGTGCAGCAAACGGTGCAGATCATCCAGGACATTTCCAAAGACTTGAACGAAGCGGCGCTGAGCATTGATGCCGTCAGCAAACAGTCCGACATCATCGGCACCATCGTTCAGACCATTCGCGGAATTGCCGATCAGACCAACCTGTTGGCGCTCAACGCCGCGATCGAAGCGGCCCGGGCCGGGGAACACGGGCGCGGGTTCGCGGTAGTCGCCGATGAAGTTCGCAGCCTTGCGGCACGAACGAGCCAGGCAACGCTGGAGATCGTTGAAGTGGTGCGCAAGAACCACGATTTGTCATTGAGTGCGGTGTCGAGCATGCAGTCCAGTTTGAGTCGAACCGGGCTTGGGGTGGAACTGGCGAATGAGGCGGGAGCGGTGATTCTGGAGATTCAACAAGGGTCGCGGCATGTGGTGGATGCGATCAGTCAGTTCAACTCGACCTTGCAGATAAGTTGATAGCGGCACATTGAAAAGGGTCCCTCGAAGGGTAATGCCGATCAGTTAAGCCAAAACGCGATCCGTAGCAGCTGGCGAAGCCTGCGTTCGGTTCGGGCCGCGTTCGGACGCAGCAGTCGTAAAACCTGAGTTTGCGGTCTTCCTGAAACACCGCA